>JAMCPX010000015.1 GCA_023382265.1 Deltaproteobacteria bacterium
TCCTGAGTTTCCCATTTTTGCAATACAAAATTAAAAGTATTGATTTAACAGCATGTTACCTGTAAAAAAGTAGTGTGAAACCGCACTACGACAAAATTCGGAAGGTAAAGACACATTCTGGGGCAACAGCCGTACAGATAGGCAGATACAAAGGTAAGCGATTTGAGCTCATAAAACATATTGGTTCAGCTCATGACACTGAGAAGATTTCTGAGTTAATGAATATTGCGCGAGCGTATATTCGCTCCCATGCTGAACAGTTGGAACTGAAATATAACGCCTACTCAGAAGAAGTCATGTTTACAAGAGGCATCCAGGTTGAAAAGAGTACACTTGGAGAGGCATTTGCTTATCTAAGTGGGGTATATGAAAGGATAGGCTTTTCCAAACTGGGGAGTGAGATTCTCAAGCATTTTGCCATTATCAGGGTATTAGAACCAGCCTCTAAAGCAAAATCTGTTGTGCTTCTGAACAAATATTTTGACATTCAGTACAAAAAGACAACGGTGTTCCGGCAGCTTGAAGAATTAGTAAATCTGAAAGAACAAGTAATTAATAGAGCAATCCAGTATGCAAAGGACCACCTGCAGTTTGATTTTTCACTCATATTTTATGACGTTACAACGTTATATTTTGAAACCTTTACGCAAGATGAGTTTAGGCGTAATGGATTTTCCAAAGACAATAAGCTTAATCAGCCACAAATACTCATTGGTCTTGTTGTAGACAAGACTGGTTTTCCAATCTACTACGATATATTTTCTGGAAACACCTTTGAGGGTAAAACAATTATACCAATTATCAGCGCTTTGAAGCAGCGGTATACAATAAGAAAGTTTACTGTTGTTGCAGATGCAGGAATGCTCAGTGAAAACAACCTTCAAGAGCTTGAGAAAGCTGGTATTGACTATATAGTTGGCGCACGGAGTGGTTATCTGAGTATTACAGAGGCAAGAAGTATTGCAAACAAACTTGATAAGGTAGACAAAAGGGTGATCAAGCACGATGCAATCTTGTATGAATACTCAACAGCACGAGCCAGAAAAGATAAAGCAGATAACGACAAAGCGATTTTAAAGGCGCAGTATTATTTGCAGAATCCTTCAGCAGCTATGAGGCGGTTAAGGTTTTTATCAGATATCGGCAAGAAGGATTTTATCCTCAATGAAAAACTTATAGAGAAACATCGACTCCTTGAAGGAATAAAAGGATACAAAACAAACATTACTGATGTATCAGAACAGCTTCTGATCGCTCGATACCACGATTTATGGAAAATAGAACAATCCTTTAGGATCGCAAAATCGGATTTAGAAGCCCGCCCAATTTATCATCGTAAGGAACTGTCAATACAATATCATTTTTTGATTGTGTTTGTTGCGTTGTGCATGACACGCGTTATTGAGCAAGAAAAAGGTAAATCTGTTAGACAGGTGGTCGATGAACTCAAAGACAAGTGGACTATTACATTAAAAGACGAAATTTCTGGCAATTCCGTAAATATCCTTATCAACAAAAAACCGCACTAATTGGGAAACTCAGGATAGATATAGGTGAATGTAGTCGTGGTAAATGTGGAAGGTACGCTTGTTATTGGATAGCTTATACTTACCGGTGTTCCGGCAGTAAGCACAGGATATGGTCTTGACAGGATATCCATAACAGGAAAGTCGTTTGCGCCGTTTGAATCAAGCAGGATCAAGCCGGTGCCATTGTTGGACAAAAAAGCATCGCTATACGCCCAGAACATCCAGTTGCTCAGCTCGATGTCGAGCTTGTTGGTCAGTGCTGTCATGTACGCGGCGCTGTTGTTCTCGTTGTGATCAAGTCCCATCTCATCAATGATATACGGGGTCTTCATTGTACTGCTAACATTGACTATTTCGGGTATCGTTGTCTGCAGGGAGGATATATCCGCAGTGTTTATACTGCTTCCGGAGCTCAAAGGGTAGTAGTGTGGTGCAAATATGAGGTTTTCGAAATCTTTCGGAAAAGTGGTGCTGCTTACGCCTGTATTATAGTTGTGGAGAAGGTTGGTCATCGTTACAGAAGGCTCAAAAGCAATGGCATGTGATGGATCAACCTTTCTTATGGCATTTGCTACCTTTTCATAAAATGGAACAAGTGCCTCAATTTCAAAGTCCGTTGTAAAAAGGTTGTACTGCCCCGGGAAAGGCTCATTCATTATCTCATAACCGAGTACCGAGGTGTTGGTTGCAAACAAGGCTGCTACACGCTGCCATGCCATGGCATAATGTTCTTGCAAACCCATTCCACCAGGTGCAGGCCTGTCGTCCCAGAAGTTTTGGAAAGACTGTGTAATTGCTGGAACCAGATAATTTGTTGCCCAGTTGCTTGTACTGCATTGGCTCACCTCATAACCTGCAAGGTCACATGCCCATGCAGGTGCCCCGTCTCCATAGCAAAGAGATTGGCTGTAAAGGTCCTGGTGCATGTCAAGAAGCACGAGCAAGCCATCATCAGCGCACATCTGAACCTCCTGCCGGATCTGATCAAGATAATTTGTATCAATCATGCCGGGTGCCGGCTCAAGCCCTGCCCATATAATAATGAGCCGTACGGCATTGAATCCTGCCCGTTTGATATTTGCAAAATAAGGTGCAGCATCAGCGGTTGTTGCTGTAGCAGGTAGGGAGTCCGGCAGATAAGGAGGTAATTTCTGGCTTACATTTATTCCGTGTATAATAATGACCCGGCCCTGCGTATCCCTGAGCCATGTACCGTCTGACCAGACAGTTGTATGGTTAACAGCAGGAGTTGTTTTATTGCCTGAGCATCCCGAGATTGATGCAGGCAATAAAATGGATAAAAAGATATAAATCATAAGTTTCATGCTTGTAATTTATTATAGGATACACAGGCTGTCAATCCCAAAGATGCAGACTCAAGATTAAGAAAACGTAACCCCACCCATCCTCCTTTTGGTAATGGGAGGCTTTCTCAATTCATGCTACTATTGTATTTGTCGGGCAAACCTATTCGTACCTCAGTAATTCTATGGGGTCGAACTGTGCCGACTTGTACGGCGTGGTGTGCGCCGAAAAATATACACGCGAAATTGTACGGGCTATTGATAATCTTTAAATGGGCAAGCATGTGAATGTGGCTTAGAGTTTAACTCAAAAATGCAATAGGGTGGGGCGGGGAAACCCCGCCCTTGCATTTAACTCTTTCATAATTATTTTTCGTGGCGGCCCAACGGGTCGCCCCTACAATCTTAACTTCTCAACTATCCTATGGATACACCCTGTTTAAATACTCATTATACGAGGTAATTATGCTCCCGTCAGGCAATGTGGCAATCTGATTAGCAGGACCATTCAATGTTGTCACATATGACGCAGAGCTTGTACCCTGGTTTATAAGCCATATATTTGCGCCGCCTGTTGAGTTGTCTGTTCCGTAGAACTGTCCGGATGGCCCAGTTGATACTGCATATAGTCCAATGTTGTTCATCAGCACTGTGGGTGCAACCGGACCGCTGCCTGCAGAGGATGCACTCTTAAGGTTAAATGCACCTGAATCAGGTATGATAAGCGTGCTGCCCTGAGTCAGAAGTTGCAAGAATCCGCTCAACCCGGAGACAAAGGATGCGCTGACCTGTGTGCCGGATGCATCATACTTTGCAATGGTGTTTGTACCTATATTCACAAACACATTACCAGATCCATCAACAGCCACATCATACGGCGTGCCGAGCCCGCTAATATCAAGCCACGGGCTTATGGTGCCTCCGCCTTGCGGTACTGTCTCAATTTTGCCAACCCCTGCATCGGCCATCAATAAAACCCCATTGGGGCTGAAGGTGCAGCCTAAAACCTGTCCGCCGGGGATTGCATTGCTTGTCGCATAGATGGATGTCTTGTTGTCTGGTGTAAGCTTAACAATCATCGGCCGTTGATAAAAGACGGATATGTATACATTGCCTGCACTATCAGCTCCCATGTTTCCATAATATCCATAAGGCCCTGCTGCAAACCATGTGATTGTATCGGGAACTCCGGCTCCGGTGAATGTTACCTTTGAGACCACAAGATCATTGCTGTTAGCAATGTACAGATTGTCGTTAGTATCAAAGGTCATGCCCATGGGATTTAAGCCATTGCTGGTGGTGAAGCCCTGACTTACAGTGCCGGCCCCGGTCCCAACACCGATTACCTTGGTTATTGTATTATTATTTGGACACGACACAAGCAGCACATTCTGTGATTGCCAATACACAACGCCTGCTGCACTTCCAGCGGCGCATATAGCAGTTGCCCATGTAGTATTCAAGGCATGCGAACTGATGTTGTATTGTGCTATGTTATTGCCTGCAGCGATGTAGAGATAGCCGTTTATCTGCGATATGCCCTGTGGGCTTGTGAGCGTGCCGGCTCCAAGGCCTGTCGGCTGAGAGCCGCTCCCATTGATTGTATACTTATACACTGAGCCGTTTGATGGATATGTTACGTACAGGTTGCCTGCATTATCATTGGTGAGCATGAATGGCTTTAAGGCCTGGGATCGCCACGCAGTCACCTTGCCATTATCCGGGTTTACAATCTTTATCCAGTATTTTCCGCTTCCATCTGTTATTGTTTCTGCTACATACAGTACATTGTTGGTGAATGTTATGCCAACGGGGTTGTTCAGTCCTGTTGCAATGACCTGTGCAACGCCGTTTTGATCAATCTGAGCGATATGGCCTAAGCCATCCGTTGTATACAGCATGTTGGCCGGCGTAGCTGTAATTGCCATGGGTACAAACATAATATCAATCGGTTGGACAGTTCCTGACGGCACAAGCTCATACGCAACCGCATTGCTTGCCAGTTGGTTTACCGCTACATTGGTAACGATCGTTTGTGTAAGCCCGTTACCGGTTACCAGCGATGCCGGTGGTTTGATCGTAATCTGTGAGTCGGTCCAGTTTATTGCTGTGCCTGCGTCAGCACCGTTCATATAAACTTTGCCTGTGCCTTGAGTGGTCGAGAAATTTACGCCTGTGATTTTTACAATCGTGTTCACAGATGCTATTGGTGTAATGTTTGTGATCAATGGCTCAATGCCTGTTGGTCCTGTTGTTCCTGTTGGTCCTGTTCCGCCTGTTGCTCCTGCCGGACCTGCTGCACCGTTCTTACCATTTGAACCTGAACAGCCCCCTGAAAGCATGGCTGTGCCGAGTATCCCTGTTATTAATAAACCTAATACGATCTTAAATATGTTTTCCTTTATCATAATTTTTATCTCCCTTTGTGATTTAACTTTAATTCCCTGTAGCTACTACAGGGTTTCCTTATGTCATTCCTGTGAAAGCAGGAATCCAGAAAACTAAAAGATTGGATTCCGTATCAAGGATGGAATGATAATTTAATTGCTGTGTTTGTATTATATTGCTGCAGGAGGTGGATGGAAGATAGCCTTGACAAAATATTCTGGTTTAAAAAGAATCACTGCTTCAAAAAGAGTGTATTTAGTGTAAATGATAAAAGATGTCATATTAGGTATGATGGCAGTGGTATCCGGGTTATCATCAATGCTCTGTCTTTTACTCATGGGATAGGATTGCTGAGAATGTTGCGATTGTAAGATGGTAGGAGAGTTAATCGGCGTATAAAATGGGTCTTGCCCCTGCCATTTGACAAAGCCTTCAGAAGATGTGACCCGATCAGATATGCTTTCAGAAGATGTATCCTGATCAAAATTAAATAATACAGTGGTGTACCCTATAGATGGCATTGCAAGCAACACAAGGATATAAAACAATGTGAGATATCTTCTATTCACAGGATTATATGTCTTTTGCATCATACACCAATCCCCATGTTCATAAGTCTATAAGATTAACCAAAAAAATGCAATAGGGTGGGGCGGTTTTGCAATCCACTTCTGTGTGTTTCGTGCGATCCACCTGTGGGTGCGGACGGGGCACTCATCTAAATGGTGGAAAAGTATTCAATCGTCTTTTTAAGTCCGTCCTTAAAATCAACAATTACCTTATAACCAAGGTATTTGATTGCCTCTGCTATATCTCCCTGCGAATGCTTCACATCACCCTTTCTTTCTTCCTCATAATCAGGATTGGCATTCTTACCCGTTATTCCTTCGATATAACTTAATAATTCATTTAATGTGTATCTATTGCCGCATGCAACATTAAAGACCTTCCCGGATACACCTGGAGAAGAACAGGCGTTTATATTAGCCTGAACAACATTATCTATGTGTGTAAAGTCTCTTGACTGTTCTCCATTCCCGTAGACTATGGGTCTATCACCTTTTAGTATTGCTGTTATAAATCTTGGTACTACTGCCGCATACATGGATTTTGGATCCTGCCTTGGTCCAAATATATTGAAGTATCTTAGACTTACCGTTTCTATATCATAAACCTGCGAAAACACATTGCAATAATACTCTCCTGTAAGCTTGCTTACAGCATAAGGCGAAAGGGGTAATGGTATCATATTTTCCTTTTTTGGAAGGACGCAGGTATTACCATAAGCAGATGAACTCGCTGCATATACAACTCTCTTTACCTTATTATCAACGCTTGCCTTAAGCACATTCAATGTACCATTTATATTTACTGCATTTGTTGTAATAGGGTCCTCAATGGATTTTTGCACAGACGGGATTGCTGCTTGATGTAAAACAAAATCTATTCCATCCGTAGCCTTTCTAACAACATCTGTATCCCTTAAATCACCTTCCATCAGTTCAAAGTGCATATGAGAAGCCGCATTCAAAAGGTTCTCTTTTTTACCCGTAGAAAAATTATCCAGCACCCTTACAAAATGGCCGTCGTTTAACAATTTGTCGGTGATATTTGAGCCGATAAACCCTGCACCGCCTGTAACAAGGAATTTAGCCATTTGCTCTCCTCTTTATCATAAAAATATTTAACTGAAAAATGTAATAGAGTTGTGGGGGCGAGATTACCCCGAATCTACTTGTTTGCTCCATGTAATTGTTTACTCATTATTTTGGCTATAGTTTTATAACCTTATCGCTTTTAATACTCTTAGTAGCATTTTTTGTATCAAATACAAGTTTTGCGTACTTTACAATCCAATCGTAATTATAAACAGAATGATCGGTAAGTATAATTACGCAATCAGCATCCGATAAAATTTTTTTGTTTAATTTTGTAGATTTCATAGATAAACCATTTTCTTCTATTCTATCAACGTAAGGATCGCAGTACATAATTTTACCATATCTATGTCTGATCTCTTCAATCACGGGTATAGAAGGGGATTCTCTTAAATCGCTCACATCCCTCTTGTATGCAACACCAAGAATCAGTACCTTACTGTTTTTTATGCTCTTGCCTTTTTTGTTAAGCAGTTCTGCAAGACGATTCACTATGTATAAAGGCATATCGTTATTTATATCTGTGGCGAGTTCTATAAACCGAGTTCTATAATTAAAAACCTTCATCTTCCATGTTAAATAAACAGGGTCTATGGGAATGCAATGCCCGCCTATACCAGGCCCGGGATAAAATGGCACGAATCCATAAGGCTTTGTTTTTGCAGCATCTATAACCTCCCAGATATTTATGCCAAGCTTATTACTTATAATAGCCATTTCATTTATAAGGCCTATATTTACGCTTCTGAATGTGTTCTCAAGCAGCTTCACCATCTCCGCCGTATCTGCCGATGAAACCGTTACAACATTCCTTATAATCTGCTTAAATAACAACTGAGCCAATTCCGTAGAAAACTGCGTTACTCCGCCTACAACCTTTGTAATATCGGGTAGCTTGTATCTCTTATTACCTGGGTCTATTCTCTCCGGTGAAAAGACTGCAAAAAAATCCTTATCAAGCACATAATTTTTATCTTTAATCGTTTCTACAACATATTCTCTTGTTGTACCCGGATATGTTGTACTTGTTAATATAATGAGTTTTGGTTTTGATATATGCGACTTTATCTCTTTAACCGCAGATGTTATAAAGTACATGTCCGGCTCTTTTGATTTTCCCAACGGTGTCGGTACACATATATCAATCACATCTGTGTTATCTATGTTGTCATAAGAACTTGTATAGCTTATAAAACCGGTTTCATTTATATCTTTAAGCTCTTCAGAACCAATATCCGTTATATAAGATTCATTATTTTTTAATGCGTTGACTCTTTTTTCATTAAGATCAATCCCAATCACATGAAAATTATTTTTAGCAAACTCCAATGCGTAAGGCAGACCTACGTAACCAAGACCTATTATCGTCACCTTAGCATCATGTGCGGTTATTTTTTTCTTTAAAAGATCAAAAAAAGATCCCTTCATTTATTCCACATCGTCCTATTAGTTGATTTTAGCAAGAATTTTAAAGGTATTCCTTAAGATTCTTCTCTCTCAGAATATTTACTATTTTTGATATGGTTTCATCACTGCCTTTTTTTGTAACAAGCACTACACCGGAAGATGCTATAACAATAATATCTGATATGTTTGCGGTAACAACAAATCCATATTCGTTCATAACTATATTGTTAGAGCTTCCAATATCAATGCCGTTACCAATCCTTCTATTCCCCTTTTCATCCTGTTTAATGGCAATGCCTGCCAGCTGTTCAAAGCTTCCAAGATCTGCCCAGCCGGTATTCATTTCGATAACGTACACGTTATCCAACTTTTCAATAATACCTTTATCTATTGATAAATCCTGAAGCTTTATATATTCCTCTTTAATCGTCTTTCGTTCATAAGGACCTTTCAGCTGCTTTTTTATCCTATTAAGGGCATCAGACAGCTCTGGCATATATTTTTTTATTGCCGCAAGCATTATGTCCGCCTTTGCAACAAATATGCCTGCATTCCATAGATACCCCTCTTTTATGAATTGTTCTGCAAGTTGCATATCCGGTTTCTCGGTAAACCTTCTGACCCTGTAAAGACCCGGAGTGTCTTTTAAAGAAGATGTTTCTCCTTTTTCTATATAACCATAATTAGTAGAAGGTGATGCCGGTTTTACACCAAAAATCACGACGCCGTTTATTTTTTCACACGCATCAATTGCCGCCTTTAAAAGAAGGGATAATTTATTATCATCTTCTATGTAATGATCTGCCGGCATTACAATCATAACAGGATTCTGTTCCCGTTCTGTAATATGAATTGCTGCAAGCCCGATTGCGGCAGCAGTATTCCTGCTGATCGGTTCTGTGATCACATTTACTACTGATAATTCTTTTACAGCATCATAAATGGGTGCAAAGACTTCTTCATTGGTTACAACAAAAACATTTTTCCTTTCTGTAACATTCTCAAGTCTTTCCATGACTTGCCTTATGAGAGGTTTATCCCGCCCTATTGCAAGTGTAGGCTTTGGCTTTGAAATTCTTGATAGTGGCCACAACCTTTTACCCTGTCCGCCGGCAATGATAACACCATACACACTCATTTTGTTCTCCCATAGTCATCCTCAAAACGAACTACATCATCCATATGCGATGTTGATACCTCATATATATACGCGTCTGTTATTGCATTTATCCTGTGTTTTGTTCCCGGCTTTATTCTTATACTCTCGCCTTGTTTTAATTCTACTTTTTCGGTATCTTTAGAATCAGGCAACTCCATAACCACTTTTCCTTTTTCAAGAAACATCGTCTCATCTTTCTGCTTGTGCATTTGTAAACTTGAACGCGTCCCTGCCTTAAGAAATAGCAGCTTACCAATATAAAGCTCTGATTCAGCCCATACGAGTTCATAGCCCCACGGCTTATTTATCCTTCGCGGCATCATATAATATTCGATGCAGTATCGGCAATTATTTTATTACCTATTTCAATCTCCTTTACACTTTTTGTTATGATAGCGGTTGCAGTATCCGATTGAACATCAATAACCAGTAATTTACCCAGTACCTCTTTAGGAAGATGCAGCACTTTGCCCGTAGCAGGGTCTTTTACCGGTTTTCTATCTTTGTATATAACGAATGTGTTCCCAACCCGAACACCAGAATTACTCCCTCTATCAATATATACAATATTTCCCTCTCCATATATTTTACTGCGGGTCTTACCGTAAGCTATGTAACCCTGAACCGGATCGGCCGCCAGTGTAATATTTATAGTTTTTGTGCCTTCCTCATAAGGAAGAAGTTTATCATGTACTCTGATAACGTCAAAAGATTCTACGATATCACATTCAGATACATTTGCATTGTCCACTTTTGTAATTTTTAATATCCCGAGGATCTTTATCTTATAGCCAAGAGAATCATCGGATGCCGGGTCATAAACTTTACCATCGGTTTTATAAATAAAGAATCTATCTCCTACATTGACCCCAGAACCGCTTCCGATATCTACAAATACCTTATCATGCTGTCCGAATATATGTTTTTCGGAGTTTAAAGAAGCTACGATTTCTCCTGCCGATATCAGCTCGTGTGCTGTTATAAACCCGGCAGAGTCTATTGAAGGATACATGTAAGTATTTTCTTTGGTAGTTACAAATGCAGAGCTATAAGGGGTAGCAGTTTCTATTGAAGGCTGCTCCTCCTCTTGACCAGTAGCAGTCTGTACACCCTCGGTAAACGGTTGTACTGCACCAGGTGTAATAGCTTGTGCAGACATGGTAGTTGATGTCATACCCTGTGCAGTAATGGCCGTTAAGGGGATTGCCGAAGCAGGTAAAAGTGATATTGATTCACCAGGATAGATGAGATGTGGATTCGTAATATATTTGTTTTGCTCCCATAACTTAGGCCAAATCCATGGATTATCATTAAATCTTAATGCTATGCTCCATAAGGTATCCCCACGCTTAACTATGTAAACATTTACATCTTTATCTGTATCAGTCATCCCATACACAGATATAAAAACCATCATCAGAGCTGATACAAAAAACATTAAGGTTCTTTTGTTTATCTTCATAGCCCTCCTCGCTTTTTTGTTAACTATTATCAACTACTGTTGATTTAGTCAACTGTATAATATATTTCATTTAAAAACAGTAGAAGGCATATATTTTTTGAGGGAATAATCTTTGTGTATATGATCCATATCTTACCATCCATTTTTACTTATAATTAAGCTTTTAAAAAAACGGAGAGTTCTTTTTTTATTCTTTTTAAGATATTAAATTACGGCAAATAAAAAAACAGGTAAATATTGACAAACATATATTAGTGGCATATCAGCGATATATAAATATAAAAAGGAGGTATTAGGAACTATGAAAAGATTAATGGTATTAGCCCTTGTTCTGGCTTTTGGTGTAGCAATGACTGGTTGTCATAAAGAGGAAGCAACGCAGCCATCTGCACCTGCAGTAGAGACTGTAACCCCGACCGCTGCACAGCCTGCTTCACCGACCGCTGCACAGCCCGCTTCACCTACAACACCAGCGAAATAGCGAAACTCGTTTTACTATTGAGGGGAGGCAATACTCCCCTTCTTTGTTTTAATAATTATAGCATCATCATTTAAGCTTTTTAAGAAAACTTTTATCCTTAAGTAATCTGTTTAGAATAGTGTACAGGCTGATTGACGGGTCCTTTAGAGAGTTAACATAGTCGTCCGAAGACAGTCCTGCAATAGCTTCTTCTATATTTTGAACAATATGACCCACGGCGATCTGTTGAAGCCCTCTGATGCGTTTTTTAAAGATTAATTCCGGTTTGATATATTTTTCCATATATTCCTTATGCCTTAAGATGGCATCCAATAGCTCATTTATACCTGTCCCATCAAGTCCATTGGTAAGTATTATTGCCGTATCCCATGTTTCTTTGGGAGTACCCGAGGTTTCAATAATAAATTTAAGTGCGTTCATGATTTCTTTAGCACCGGTATGATCAGACTTGTTAACAACGAATATATTTGCAATCTCCATAATGCCTGCTTTCATTGCCTGAACAACATCACCTGCTTCAGGAACAAGCACCACTACAACAGTATCCGCAATATTCATAATATCAAGTTCGGTCTGTCCTACCCCAACGGTTTCAAGGATTATAAACCGGTAACCCGCAAGTTCAAGCAGCATGGATGCATCGCTTGTAATCTTTGATATGCCTCCATGAGCTCCTCTTGAACCGAGGCTTCTTATAAAAACACCTGCGTCAAGAAAGTGATGCTGCATTCTTATCCTGTCCCCAAGTATTGCACCTCCTGTAAAAGGACTTGACGGATCTGTTGCAATAATACCCACTTTTTCGCCTTTAGCCCGTATGTGTTTAATTATCCAATCAATAATCGAGCTTTTCCCTGCACCAGGTGGTCCTGTAAATCCTATTTTATAAGACTTTTTGTCTTCCTCAATCAGAGGCACAATAGATGTTATATCGATCTGACCTTCTTCGAGTAACGTAATGGATCTTGCAAGTGCTGAAACGTCACCCCGTCTTACCCTTT
Organism: Deltaproteobacteria bacterium; assembly: GCA_023382265.1. Classification (NCBI taxonomy): domain Bacteria; kingdom Pseudomonadati; phylum Myxococcota; class Myxococcia; species Deltaproteobacteria bacterium. The sequence goes on from JAMCPX010000015.1 coordinate 12,390, forward strand.
TTATCAATGCCTCTATTTTGTGTTCTATAACCATCTTACCACTACATAATCTCCGATACTCGAGGCTGTTTTATTAAAAGCACTTTCTGAGTATACCGCAATCTCAAGCAAATTAAAGCTGTTAATTACTGCACATAGTGTATCCCTTTCACACTCCTCATAAGTTTTTTTTATACCGTTTATTGTGAACCTTTTTAATGTTATACTAACCGAACGTTTTTCAGGCAGTATGTCATTTTGAATGTTGGTTATAAGATTACCAAAGTGGTCTATATGAATAATCTTACCTGTAATACTTTTTTCTTTAACTATTGATTCGGGTATATCAAGCAAAACAGGCTTTTCAAGCTTTTCACCAAGCAGGCTTCTATCCCATTTTATGGATAATTCCGCAGCCAATGGAGCAAAGATGTCCCTACCGTGAAATGTGTTTAAAATATTTCTTTTGGGTTTTATTTTATAGCATGCATAAGGTTGAGTCTTGATAACATAAGTAAATATGCCGTTATCGGGACCTATAAACACATGTTGTTTTGTTTTTAAGACAATACCATACCTTTTACCTCCCACCCCTGGATCTACAACAGCGACATGTACAGTCCTTTCCGGAAAATATTTGTAGTACGTATTGATTGAAAATGAGGCAGCAAGAATGTCATGCTTTTTTAAAGCGTGTGTGGCATCTACGATTATGGCTTTAGGATTAATATTGAGTATGACTCCTTTCATTGCCGCCGTATAGCCGTCTTCTGTCCCAAAATCTGTACAAAGAGTTATAATAGACATAAAACTTCATACATGGCTTAATCTGCCGTTACATGCTTTATGTGTCTTACAAGATACATGGTAAAAAGGACGATACCGGCTGCAAGTATGAGATAATCAAACCTGTGAAAGTATGGTCCGAGTGTATCCCATTTCTGACCAAGCTTAAATCCTATCCATGCGATTAAGAAGCTCCAGATTAACGAACCTGTAAATGTATAAAATATGAATTTAAAAAAATTCATACGTGAGATACCCGCAGGCAGTGATATGAATGTCCTTATAACCGGTAAGAGCCTGCCTGTAAAAACTGTTATATTGCCGTGCTTGTTGAACCATCTATCGGTCATATCGAGATCGTGTCTGCTTATCAGGATGTATTTACCGTATTTCTCGATCAAAGGTCTTCCTCCGTATATACCGGCAGCATAGGCAATTATTGAGCCGATTACACATCCAAAGGCTCCTGCGACAGCGACATAAAATAGCTGGAACTTTTGTATAAAAACAAGGTAGCCTGCAAAAGGCAGTATAATCTCGGATGGAAGAGGTATACATGCACTTTCTATTGCCATCAATATTATTATACCGCCATAACCGAACGTACTTATGGTTGATATTATAATGCCTGCTATTACTTTAAAAAATCCAGATATCATATCTTTTATTTAGCGCACTGTCCGCCGCCAGGCATACTGGATGAATTAATGCCCTGCTTTCCTATTACAGGACTTAATTCTAATATACCAACCGATTGCATAGGATTAGCCTGAGCTATCAGATTTGTATTATCTACCAGAATAATAAAGGTATTCTGCTTTATGCCAAGACCTTTTACAGTATTATTATTTGCCTGTATGGTTTTTATTATGTCGTTATAATCAGCATATTTAACACGGTATTGCTTGTTAAAATCCTTCAGGGAAGGTGATTTTAAAATGGCTTCAAGCATATTGATCTGATCATTTACTCCCATTCCATTTGCCCTGTTAATGACAGATACGGTTTTTATTAATTCCGTATCATCGTATGATATACCCATAACATGTAATGTGGTATTATAGTATTTTTTTTCCTTAACAAGTAGTTTTAATAAAGATACAGCTGCGTTTATGGCTGCTTTATCATCGAGGTTAAAAAAGATGGAGATTTGATTTTTTTCAACAGGTCTGGCAGGCAGATACCTGTATCCAAAATCATTCATATAATCTATATAATCGCCGTCTACCTCTTTCAGCCTCGTTTTTATTAGTCCAAAACTCGTCGTCATCGTTACATCATCGCTGAAGATTAAAGCTGGGACCTCTTTTATATTAAATTTTGTGGACAGCTCTTTTCCTTCTTTTGTTTTCACATCAACAGCATTTACAGTGGATTTATAGAAAAAGTTTCCAATACTCTGGCTGATCATATTAGGATGGTATAAATCTGTCCAGCCTCCCTCGAGTATGGTAACGTTCACACTGACAGGAGGTTTTAATGTTTTACAGTAGGGAAGTGCTGCATAATCGGCACATATGGCTCTTGTTAAATGTGCCATTTGCATGGGTCCCTTGTATCTGTTATTATTTATAAAAAGGGTAGGGCTTGCATTTATACCGAGTTTCTCTGTGCTTGTAAAATCTTTATCAAGCATCTGCCTGGCATAGCCGGATTTAACAAATGAAGTAATCTTATTTTTATTTATTCCATTATCCTTACTGCATTTATCATCGTTCATGGTGCTATTATAACATAGTAAGTAATTATAAAATTTATTCCTGTAGAACTTTTGTATAGCTATCTGAACAAGATCTTCATTAAGCTCCTGTGGTCCATGCAAACTTGTGAAATCGCCATTGACGTCTTTGCTTACGATATAATGAATTCGTAAACTAAAAGCATTTTTAAAGTCAGGCATCAACCTAATGATTGTGTTTTCAGCGTTTATTCCGAAAGGACAATGACTCATAACATAAAGCTCTAAAACAGGTTTGCCTGATTGGTGTTTTGTGCATGACATCAATAAAGAAGATGCGATCAAGATCGTATAAAAAAGATTCTTTGTTATTCTGAACATATTCATATCTCCATGTTTTTTATTTTACTCTCCCTCTTGTATATCGCTACTTCATACTTTGCAACATCAACAAGATAATGATACGAGCCGATATATATCTCATAAAGCCTCGGTTCATTTTCGTCTATCAATTCTCCGTTAAAAGCGTTCTCTTCAAGCAGATAGTCCAGCAGCTTTCTGATCTCAACAAAACTTATATCGTAATCAGTTATTATATTGAAGATCGCATTTTTATGTACAATAGGATAAACGTCCATATACATGCTTTTAGAAAAGCATTGTTAGCCTGTCAAGCTAAAAGCTATCTTTCTATACACGGTTTTATTTTTATAAAATAATTGATGCAGTAAATCCAGTTAGAAAGGACGCGGCTTTAAACCGTGCCCTCTCTATGAGGAAATTATAAAATCATTATATCATCCCCGCCATTTATTGGTGTTTTTTAACGGGGTAAAAAAGTATTCATTCACTTGACAATAATGTGTTGTAATAAGAAGCTATTGTGCTGTAATGGTTATATCATTTTTTATTTTATACAATGTTCTGGTAATTATAGGCATAATAATAATTGCCCCATTTTTACTTATAAAAAATACATCTTCTTTTAAAAACATATCAGAGCGAATGGGCGGATTACCCGCTATAAATAATTGTATATGGGTTCACGCCGCATCTATAGGAGAAGTAAAAGCATCTATCCCCATATTGAAAAAATTAATTTCTCTCGGATACAATGTTTTATTAACGACAATGACCCCGTCTGGCAGAAAATACGGTTCATCTCTTGATATAAAAGGACTTTTTGTTTCTTATGCTCCAATAGATAGTTTATTATTTACAACTATAGCCGTAAAAAGAGTAAAGCCGAAGGCATTTGTGATACTTGAAACCGAAATCTGGCCTAATCTTATATTGTCCGTATCTGTAGCCGGAGTAAAGATAACAGGAGTCAACTCAAGATTAACAAAAAAGGCATCCAAGGGTTACATGTATATGCGGCCGATTATGAAGTTTCTCTTAACGAGATTTACAATATTATGCGTCCAGACAAATGATGACAAATCAAGATTTTTATCACTTGGTGCGGAAGACGGTACAATACACGTAACCGGTAATTTGAAGTATGCCATGACAATTAATAGCGATACCTACATCGCCAAAGATATAAAAAAGCTATTCTATAATAAACGGATCATTATTGCCGGAAGTACTCACAGAGATGAGGAGGCAATTGTTCTCAGATGTTTTTCTTTATTAAAGCAATCCATAAATAACATTGCTTTGATCATAGCTCCAAGACATTTAGAAAGGGTTTCCGAGATAGAGGATTTAATTATAAAGGAAGGGTTCGGATATATAAAAAGGTCAATATTAAATAAGCCGTCCAATGGGCAGGCGGAAGTATTGCTTGTAGATACAATAGGAGAGCTTTCGGATATTTATAGCATTGGGGATGTGATTTTTATCGGTGGAAGTATGACGCCTGTAGGGGGACACAATTTAATTGAGGCGATAATACATAGGAAACCCGTAATATACGGACAACACACAGAGAGTGTGAAAGAACTTGTGCAGCAATTGGACAATAAAGGCGGGATCATGGTTCATGATGAGAATGAATTGTGTAATGCAATAAAAGGGCTTTTGGAGGATCCGGATAAGGCAAGATTACTGGGTAATGTGGCTTACGGGATCATCAATCAAAAAGTTAATGTTGTGGATAATATTGTAAAAATTATGAAGACAGAAAAAATAATTTAAAGTTCAGTCATTCCGCTGTATGGAGATTATAAAACCGAACCGCACATTGAAGCAAACGGGCAGGAAGAACAAAAAGCTTTATCAGTGTTATCCCTTTCAAAGGGTATATCTTGATTCAGAATTTCCATGATAACGTTTTGTAGTGATGGGATTAATATGTTTTTCATTATATTCTCTTTATTCCCTTTAGTAAACAGAACGTGCTCTTTATTCTCCTTTACCATATATAGACTTGCATTGAGCCGGTCATAATTTACCGATGCTGCTGATGATTTATACATGTAGAGATAAACCGGCAGTTGAAATGATTTTATGAGTCCCTTCATGGTTGCTCTATCGGTAATGGGTTTGTTGATTTCAAGTAATTTCGTGATTCCGGGTATGGGTACCTTACTTCCAGTTTTGTAGTCAACTATAAAAATTTCATCAGCACGTTTATCTATCCTATCGATAAAACCTTTGAGTTTAATATTCCTGCCGTTTATGGGAAAATCAGCGCACTTTTTCGTTTCAAGTTCTAATATGTATGGTTTTTTATTAAAATCTTTTTTTATAAAGTCGGAAAGTAGTTTTTTTATGATCGCCTTTAGTAGGAAATACTCTCCATTATCTTCTCCGTTGAATGCTTTATTAAAACTGCCGTCGATAAGCCCGGCAAGCTCTTCTTCGCTGGCATCATTATAAGTGTACACGCCATGTTTAAACTTTTCATAAAAATCTTTAAGCACTCCATGAATAAATGAGCCTATATTCTTTGCTTCGATATCCTCCCCGAGTTCCTCAGGTTCTTTTAATCCGAGGACATATTTATAATAAAACCTGACAGGACAGTTCATGTACGTGTCTATGGCACTTGGAGAAAGCCCTTGTGCCATGATACCGGCAACTACATCCATGATGACACGGTCCTTTTTTATCTTCGCTTTACTTTGATCCTTAATCTCTGTTTTGAATTGCTTTTTTACAAATCTTATTCTGCCAATCAATTCATCCTTGTTGTCATTTTTTAATACGACCAGCTTATTTTTCTGTTTTTCTTCCTCCCATATTATTTCCTCTATGAATCTGCTTTTCTCTGCATCCTCTGTCTTTCTATAAATGAGGTATACCTCTTTTGCGCCTTTGATAAGCCTTCTAAAATGATACCTGAAAACATGCTCACGTTCTGTATATGTCGGAAGTTTAAGAGCCTTCTTAACCTGAAACGGAAGAAGAGGCTCATACTTGGATACCGATGGTATAACGCCTTCATTGCAATCAAGCAGAACCACTCTGTCAAAATTCAAAATCCTTGTTTCAAGTAATCCCAGTATCTGTAAACCTGTTAACGGAATACCGTTAAACGGGATGGTTTGCATCTCGACGTAGCTGTTGAACATAGTGAAGATCCTTTGCTTTTCGAATTGTTCTTCTTTAAACCCCGAATGCCTTAATATCTCTATGATGTCCATTAAACCTTTTATAAAGGATGGTGAGAACTTATACTGTATCGCATGACTGTTTTTAAGAATGGACTGGATAACATTATCAAGGGAGTCGGCGAAATCACGAACAGCCAGCCGATCAGGCTCAAATGGTTTAAAAAACAATCCATGTATCTCTTTTATGCGCGATTTTATCGTATCCGTACTAATTGATCTCTCTTCCGTATGGTTTAGACCGTCTATGGCATAATTATAAAGTTTTTCGTTTTCTATATCTTCCAACTTAAGAAATACTTTACCATTGTCTATGATATATCTTTCCAATTGCTGCACAATTGCATTAATGATTTGATCATGCATGCCCTTTATATAGGGATGTTTGAGCACTCTTAAGTAATCTTTTGCATAATAATCCTTATCATCCCTTCGGGATCCCTGTGCATTAAAGATGCTGTCGATCAAGGTATAAAACGGTGTTCTTTTCAGAGGATAGCCCATTGTAACATTGTAGTTGTAAGGGAAATAATCCATTACGTTCGACAGAAGCGATAAAAGTGTACCTGCATCGGGTAAAACAATTGCCGTTTTGATTAGACTCGAATCGCTGTCTTTCAGTATGCTGTACACGGATTCCACCTCCTCATGCGTATCAGAGGCTTCATACAATACTATTCTCGGCGGCTCAGTGTTTAACGGGCTATTTATATTCAGCTCTGCGTCAAGACTCTGTTTAAGGGTTGTAACAGTATCATCTACCGATTCTATCTGAGTAAAAAATGATGCTCTCTCATTTTTGAGCAGGGTTTTTATGACCTCAGACTCTGCTTTTGTAAGTGCAATAAGCCCGGCAAAGTATATATGTTCAAATTCGTCAAGGGTCTTATCTTTTATATTTGCGGCTGCCCTGTAATAATTCAATCCCCTTGTTGTAAGTTGCATCCGATCAAGCCTGCGATGGAACTCGTTTCTTATACTTGAGAAACGGCTTAGCAGCTTCCCGATACCCTCCGGCATATTCGGCAGGTTTATGGATTTGACATTGTTATCTTCTACAAGCTCTGCATCAAACTCCTCTATTACCTTGAATATCTCAATACCCCAGAAAACAAAGCCCTCAAAGCTCTTGAAAGTATGACCTTCTATCATTCGGTCTATTCCTTTAGCGATATTGAACAGCTCATATACTGCATCCAATAATGCTATTTCCCTTACATTATTATTTGCAGCATAGTCCATAAATTCCGTTATGGTGAAAATGTGCGGCGGGAAAAATGATGATTTTAGCCTATCCGAAAGGTAGTTTACAAGGTAAATGTCCGGCCTTTTCCCGGGGAATATGACGGCATACCTTGAGAGGTCTGTATTTGTTCCAGCCCTTTCAATAAGCCTTTCCCCGATATGGGTAATCAGCGATTCTTTATATGAAAATGCCTCTATAACAGCCATAAGCCACAATAATTAGCATGGATCCTGGAAAATCGGATTTTCAGCTTTTCTGTTAAATCTTTGCCCTCAAGTACTGCTTTGGCCATGATGCGTCGGCTTTAAGCGACCTTGCTGCATGCAATGGCCAGTAAGGGTTTCTCAATACCTCTCTCCCAAGTACGAGAGCGTCTGCAATACCTGTTGCAATGATCTGCTCTGCTTGAAAAGGCTCGGTAATCATACCCACTGCCCCTGTAGGTATGCCGGCTTCTTTTCTTATCGCTGCAGCAAACGGTGTTTGATATCCCGGGCCTTCAGGTACGACTGCGTAAGGTACAAGCCCGCCGCTTGAGCAGTCGATCAAATCTATACCGTATTCCTTGAGTTTATGAGCAAATTTTATTGCTTGTGCAATGTCCCATCCTCCATCAACCCAATCTGTTGAAGAAACCCTTACAAAAACGGGAAGGTTATCTGGCCACAGTTTTCTTACCAACTGTGCCACCTGTAAAGGCATCCTCATACGGTTTTCTAAACTACCGCCGTAGGTGTCCGTTCTATGATTTGAAAGCGGGGATAAAAATTCATGCAGAAGATAACCATGTGCCATGTGTATCTCAACGACTTCGAACCCGGCTTCAATACTTCGTCTAACAGCGGATGAAAACATGGATAATACCTCATCAATATTAGGCTGTGTCATCTCCAATGGTATCTGGTAGGAGTAGGAAAAAGGAATTGGTGAGGGCCCTATCGGCTGCCATGCTTTTGCTCCATGCTCAATTGGTTTCCCGCCGTTCCACGGAGCATCTGTTGAAGCCTTGCGTCCTGCATGTGCAATCTGGATACCCGGTACAGCACCCTGTTCTTTGATGAAAGAAGTGATACGTTTAAGCGGCTGAACGTGTTTATCAGACCATATGCCAAGGTCATACGGCGAAATGCGGCCTTCCGGTGAAACAGCAGCAGCCTCGGTAATAACAAGGGCTGCTCCTCCTACCGCACGGCTGCCGAGGTGAACCAGATGCCAATCCGTAGCAAGCCCATCTTCGCATGAATACTGGCACATCGGTGAAACAAAAATACGGTTCTTAAATTCAAGTTCCCGTAATTTTAATCTGGAAAACAATTTTGTTTCCATTAAAACCTCCATATTAACAATATGGATTTATATAATTCAAATAAAGAAAAAAGTGAAGCAGGAATTGTTTGAGAGGTACTGACAGAAGGCTTATTTTAGCGGCGTACAGTTAGGTATGCAGCTTTATCATCGGTTCTCAAGCTTTTTCCCTACAGCAGCCCAGCTCTTCGGATCAATAAGGTAACTGTAATGTGTAAATGGCGTAGCCTCGATCTTTGTAGTACCATCCATAGCAGCTGACTCGGACGGCAGTATCATCAGATCGTTTTTGCTCCAGAATGTTACTCCGCGTACACCCTTTGGCCAGTGTTTTTTTTCTAATTCTTTTATGAGTTTGCTGTCCGGTCTGATTTCCCTTATTATTGCCGTGTTTGCATAGCGTGCAGAGTACGTCCCATGGTGCGGACTGCCAAGAGTTATTAGTGTTTTAACATGAGGCGAAAGCCTGTATTTGCTTATTGCTAAACGCGAAATTAAGCCGCCAAGACTGTGGGCAACGATCTCAACCTGATTTTCTCCTGTGACCTTTCTAACGTCATTGATAAAACGTGCAAGGGCTGCGGTCATACTTTTGATAGATTGTTCAGAATCAAAGTGAATCTTATAACTGCGTCTCCTGCCCAGCAGCCGGAGATACCATGACATGAGAAGGAAGTTTCCCCTGTTTCCTCCAAAACCATGAACAAATATAAGCGGCGGATATCCGTCGGACTTGATAGGATCAAGTTTTTCATGTCTTGAAACCAATAACGAATAGCTTAGCAGGGGAATCTGTAAAAGATGGCGTATAACATCAGGGTCTATCTTGTTGTAATTTTTGACAACCTTACTGCCTATGAAAACGCCTGTTTTTACAGTTGTACTGCCTATTTTATGCATGATTGATTGTGATCTTTTCATATATAAAAATATGTCTTATACCTTACACAAATCGAAAATGTATGTCAAACTAATACGGACTGTTACAACGCCCTCCTTCTGGTAATGGGAGGATGGTGTGGTTTAACATGGCTATCCATATAACACAGGAAAAGTCACAGATTGGAATTTCGTTAAAAACGCATTTGAAAATAAGAAAGTCAAAATCATTGCCTTGTAAAGATTGTTTAAACTCAGAACTTATAAGATATCTCAAACCCTGTATCGACTATATAACCTTTGCTCTCATATCCGGGATAACCTGGGTTCTGGATGCCTGCTGTTATCGGGTCAGCATCGACGGCTATGCTTTTGTACGTTTTTCTGTCGCCGAGTATAATGCCCTGCACATGGACAGTATAGGTGAGAAATCCGTCATCATACGGCTGGATATAGCTTGCACCTGTTGAAATGACATTTTGTACATTATCAACATAGTTGGTACTCCTCATTTGAGGAGGTACAGGTGTCGGCTCGTAATAATAACCTCCCATAATGCGCCACGAAGAATTAAGCCTATAATTAACCCCTATCCTCGGTATATATATGTCATCAAACGCCTGGCCTGGATAGGTAACACCTGTTTTTGGATCAGTGTATGATTCATCCTGCGGCTTTACCCCATGATTGTCTACGTAACCTGACCATCCTACCCATGTAAGCTCGCCGTCTAATTCCAGATCATCTATGGGCTTATACATAACAGCTATAGATGCGTGAGCTGGTGTATAAAACAGTATCTGTTTTATTGTTTGTGTGAATTGATTTGATATAAGCCCCGGGATATTGAACGATTGTGGCATATGAACATAAGCCGCTCCCACTATAGGGAAATCGTCTGCACTCATATATGAGGCACCAACCTTGAAACGATCGGATGGGTTAAATAGAATACCGAGGTTTGCTACATAGGTATACTTCTGCGTATTAGCTACATTCATATACCATATTGACTGATTAAGCGGATTGGGAAAGTACTCGTAAGAGTATGTCATTGACTTGATAAATAAGGATACGCCGCCGCCTATTGAGAGGTAAGGCAATATCTTGAGTGCAATCGTAGGCAGGATAATCTGTTGCTCTGTTGTATTTTCAAGAAACTCAAAATAAAGCTTATTTGTAAAAAACGCCTCACTTGCATCCGGGTAATGTGCAATCTGCTGCATGACATCCCCTAAAGGGGTATAAACACTAATACCCACGTACAAAAATTTTAGTCCGAAATTATGGGTAATTCCGGCAGAAAGCCCTTCTATATTCGTATCGTCTGTATTTTGAAGACCGGAGCCGAACGGCTTTGTATATAGGTGATCAAAGGCGATCAGGAATTGTGCACCCATTGATTCTTTTGTTTGTGTAATACCCGCGGGATTGTAGTATGTTGCAGTCCAATCATCGGCAGAAGCAGCACGCGCATTACCCATTGCAATACCTTTTGAATCGACACCGAATGTGTCATACACATTTGCGTAAACAGAACTGTTAACAGTGAGAATTAACAGCGCGATTAAAAACATTATTGTCTTATTCATTTTTTCTTCCTTTTTTATAGATTGAATTAACTATTTCATTAACTACAAATTATTGCATAAGACAACATATAATGTTAACAGGTATACATGAGAGAGTACAAAAACCCCGTACCAACGGTAGACATTATTATTGAAACGGATAATAAGTTGATTCTTATAGAAAGAAAAAATCCGCCTTACGGATGGGCAATACCGGGTGGTTTTGTAGATTATGGTGAATCACTTGAGACCGCTGCGCAAAGAGAGGCTCTTGAAGAAACATCACTCGAAGTAAGTCTTATCGAACAATTTTATACATACTCTGCTCCTTCAAGGGACCCGAGGTACCATACAATCACAACAGTATTTATAGCGAGACCATTTAAAGGTGAACCAAAAGCGGAGGATGATGCAAAGTCTTTAAAACTATTTACACAGCATGACTTACCCGATAATATTGCGTTTGATCACAGAATGGTATTGCAGGATTATTATGAATATAAAAAAACGGGTAAAAGACCAAAGCCGTAAATGATATGTCGGAGCTTAATTTACAGGAGCAAAAAGAACTTTTAATACTCGCAAGGAATACGCTGGAATCTTATTTAAAAGATAGAAAAATTCCGGAGTATGAAACAACAAACCCTGCACTTTTAAGGAAAGCCGGTGCGTTTGTAACATTGAATAAGCATCACACACTCAGAGGATGTATCGGTAATTTTGTTTCTACGGATCCAATCTGTAAAAATGTGCAGATAATGGCTATTGCTGCTGCGGTTGAAGACCCAAGATTTCGCAATGTCACATTTAAAGAGCTACAAGATATTGATATTGAAATCTCTGTCCTATCAGAACTTCAGTTAGTACAAAGCCCGGACGAGATCAAAATAGGAGAGCATGGTATTTATATTACGAAGGGTTTTTACAGAGGAGTTTTATTACCGCAGGTTGCAACGGAGTATGGATGGGATAGAGACACATTTTTAAGTGAAACGTGTATCAAAGCAGGACTTCCGCCAAACGAATGGAAGAAAGGCGGTATAAAGATTGAAAAATTCAGTGCCCAGGTTTTTAATGAAAAGGAATTGCTGGATTGCAGGGTTGAGACAGAGGTTTAAAATAGTGAGCCCATGCCTTTAATATTGTATAAGTTAAAACAAGCCTGATAAAAGGCTGACTGGCTCTTTGTTGAGAACGGATGATATAAACCCCTGAACAACAAGATTCTCCGCTTCATCGCGGGGTATACCGCGGCTTTTTATATAAAACATTGCATCTTCATCAACAGAACCTGAGCTTGCACTATGTGAGGCTTCTACCTCATCCTCATCTATCCAGAGGCTTGGAATGCCGTCAAAACGAGCCGTATTCCCGAGGGTGATGGCTTTTTCAGCCTGCTCTACCTTTGAGTTTTTTGCACCGGGCGCTACGTATGTTAATGCCCTGTAATTAAGTCTTGAATTATCCCTGATAGCTGCTCTAACATGCACCGAAGTTGACGTCCGGGGTGCTCTGTGGAATGTTTCATAAGATACATCTTTCTGAGCATCTCCGGAGCCTATTATAACGCTTAACATTCTGCTTTCGCCGTAGGGAGCATAAAGCATTGAACGGGTGCTTATAACAGTATTTACAGCCTCAAGATCAATATTGTACCAGTTGATCCTGGCATGCTCTCCAACCACCGCCCTTTTTATTGCAGTATAAAAAGAATCGTGCCTTGATTTATTTAATGTAACATAATTAAGTGTTGAGCCTTTGCCTAAATAAACCTCTACATTATCAAATATCAAGGCTGTATTATCCGTTTTTATAATTCTAAGTAATGTCATGTTTGTTTCCGGCTCAATCATAATAAGATCATGATGGACCATTAAACTATTATGTTGTGTAGATTTAACGAATTCCACAACAGGCTTGTCAGGGCTTGACTTTACATGCATTGAAAAACCATTCAAATAAGACCTATCTATTTGAAGAAAAATATCATCCATGGAATGGAACTTTCCCCTGTTATCAGTATCCAATTTCATAAGTTTAAACAGATGATTACTTTGTTTTTCTGCATCTATTTTATCTAATAAAACATAAGGATTCAGATGTGAGCCGTTCCGTGTAATATAGCCGTCAATATTACCTATAACAGATTCGTGATTTAGAGTTTTTGCAATATGATCTGCATAGTCTCGATATGCTTCTGCACTGCCATTGGATGCGGGATTCAAATCAGCAAGATTTATTAATTTTGTATCAAATCTTTTCCATTGAGGTAAAACGATATTTATCGACATGTTACGCGCCTTTCATTTCGAGCTGGATCAGCCTGTTAAGTTCGACTGCATAACCCATTGGAAGCTCTTTTGCGATTGGTTCAATAAATCCTCTTACAATGAGGGCCACAGCATCATCTCTCGGTATGCCCCTGCTCATAAGATAAAACAACTGTTCTTCATCTATCTTGCCCACAGTTGCCTCATGTCCAACCGATGAATTAGGGTTTAATTGTTCTATAATGGGGACCGTATCAACAGATGATTTGTTATCAAGAAGTAATGATTGACATTCTACGTGTGCCTTTGCACCGATTGCCTTTTTACCTATTCTCACAAGTCCTCTGTAAACAGATGTCCCGCCGTCTTTACATATACTCTTTGAAATAACGCTTGCACTCGTGTTTGGTGCTAAGAGTATTACCTTTGCGCCTGTATCCTTGTTTTGGCCATTGCCTGCAAATGCAACATTAAGATGCTCTGCCTTTGCACCCATACCGATGAGTATTGACGCAGGATAAAGCATTGTTACGCCGCTGCCCATTGAGCCTCCTATCCACTCCATTATACCATTCTCTTCAACAATTGACCTTTTTGTATTGAGATTATAAACATCCGTACTCCAATTCTGTATGGTTGTATATCTTGCCCTTGCGTTTGCTTTTACAAAGATCTCAACAACCGCTGAGTGCAGAGAACTTACACTGTATCTCGGTGCAGTGCATCCTTCTATATAATGAACCTCTGCACCGGATTCCACAACAATAAGCGTATGCTCAAACTGTCCCGATGATTTTGTATTCATCCTGAAATATGTCTGCAAAGGTATTTCTACGTTTACGTTTTTGGGCACATACACAAAGCTACCGCCGCTCCATACGGCACCATGAAGTGCTGCAAATTTGTTATCATTGGGAGGAACACATTGTGTCATAAAGTATTCTTTTACAAGGTCAGGATAATCCCTGACGGCAGAATCCATATCGGTAAAAATAACACCCTTATCTTCCCATGCCTTTTTCAGGTTTGTATAAACAGCTTCTGACTCATACTGGGCTACGAGTCCTGCAAGATATTTTTTTTCAGCCTCCGGGATACCTAGTGCATCATAAGTCTTTTTTATCTGCTCCGGAACGTCATCCCATTTTAATGCCTTATAATCCTCGGGTCTTATGTAAAATATGATTTCATCAAAATTAAGCTTTGATAAGTCGGGTCCCCACTTGGGCATAGGCTTTTCTTTAAAGATCCTGTATGATTCAAGCCGTTTTTCAAGCATCCATGCAGGCTCTCTTTTTTGTTTCGATATTTCCCTTATGATATCTTCATTTAAACCTTTTACAGTCTTAAATGCATAAGGAGATCCTGCAGGTTGTGTTGTGGTTTTGTCAACTTCCCGGACCTCTTCCATTTATAACTCCTTTAACCATTCATAACCCGTTTGATCGAGTTGTTGCGCAAGCTCATATCCGCCGGACTTCGCAATCTTACCATCCATCATTATATGCACAAACTGCGGCTTTATATAATCAAGTATGCGCTGATAATGTGTTATAAGTAAAAGGGTTAAGTTATTTTCTTTTATGAGCTTGTTTATACCCTCAGATACAAATTTTAATGCATCTATATCAAGTCCAGAATCTATCTCGTCAAGCACAGCGAATCTTGGCAAAAGTACAGCCATCTGAAGTATTTCATTGCGTTTTTTTTCACCACCGGAAAAACCTTCATTCAAATACCTGTCAAGAAATGATTGTGGAATATCCATTGCATTCAACCTTTTTAAAATCGTTTTATGAAAGGCAAGTATAGGGACATCCTTACCTTCTTTTGCAGTAACAGCTGTTCTTAAAAAATTTTCTACAGAAACCCCGGATACCTCTATCGGATACTGAAAGCCTAAAAAGATACCAAGCCGTGCTCTATCATCCACAGGCATGTCAACAATGGATTTGCCTTCAAATAGGATATCGCCTGATGTAATTTTGTATTTGGGATGACCCATAATGGTATAAGATAAAGTTGATTTACCAGAGCCGTTTGGGCCCATGATAACATGAGTTTCAGAAAGATTTATGCTAAGATTAAGTCCTTTAATAATCTCCTTACCTTCTACCTCTACTTTTAACCCATTTATCTCAATTAATGACATCTATCCTCCTTATCATTAGTATGATAGTCATTTAATAACTACTGTTCAATATCATATCAAAAGTGCTATGACAACTTTAAAAAAACATAATCTGTTTTACTTGTGTTATTTAAATTTCAAAAGCGGAGTTTAATATGGATAATTTTCGTAATTTATATCTCAATGATTTATATAAAAGGAGGTATAGGTTATGATACAATTTTAATTTAATAAAAATATTCTATGTCAATGTGTCGCATATAAATTCCCATCACCTGAAGCCTCATCATAAAACCCCTTTATGGGTATATCTTTGTGTATTCCACTGTAGTGGTAAAACTACTTTGTGTTGTATAGACTCCGCCAGAGGTTTGAGTAATGGGATAACCACCAAATGCATAGAGATAGCTATTGTAAGCAGCACCGGTATGTGGTAGTTGGCATTGTGTTGCCGCAGTACTCGTAGTTTGCGCATTGAATATTGAAATAACACTTAACCCTATTATCAATGAAACAAAAAATAATGTAACATTTTTAAATATCTTCATAACATCCTCCTTTGTAAATTTTTATAGCTTTAAAAGTATAAATGGTTAAAAGAAATGGATTATTAAAGATGATATTATATAAAGCCTGTAAAAAAAGTAGGTTTATACGAGAGAGAAAAAAAAGTTACTCTTTTGCGAAGACGTTTTTAATGAATAATGCATTTTATCTCCGCCTTGATTTTTTCGTTACATAGCATAAAAAAAAGTTAAGCGTCTTTATAAAAGCGTTTTAAAGAAAACAAAACATAAAGTTATTCTTGACCTGTTTGCGAAAATATAAAACAATACATATTATTAAACTAAAATTTGTAAAAAAGGAATGGTTCTGAAATGGATATGATGGAAAATAACAGTAAAAAAAATGGACTAAGGGGCTTTATTAAAGCTCATAAAATTATATCATCTATAATTGGAATATTATTTGTATTCGCTGTAATATTTGCAAGCTTTGTAAGATATAGTGAAAGCCCAAACTTCTGCAAGAATTGTCATATAATGATACCTTATTATAATGCATGGCATGCATCTACGCATAACTTTGTTCCCTGTGTAGAATGCCATTATCCTCCAACTAAAAACTTAAAAACTGCCGTATGGCATAAAATCCAGAATTTCTCCATGGTTGTCAGGTACTTCACGAAAACATATAATCCAAGACCATTTGCAGATATACCTGATGCAAGTTGTATGCGTATAGGCTGTCATTCAACAAGGCTATTACAAGGCTATGTCGTAACCCCCAAAGGTGTTATCTTTAATCATACACAGCATCTTGAAAAAATACTGAAAACCGTAAAACTAAGGTGCACAAGTTGTCATTCTCAGATTGTCGTTGGCAGACACATTGAAGTTACTTATGAAACATGTTTTCTGTGCCATTTTTCACAAGACAATAGGACAAACAATAATAAAAACGTAAATAATTGTCTTGGCTGCCACGAGATCCCAAGAAAAACCATATTGGTGAATGGGATAGAATATAACCATAGGACTTTTATAGAAAATAACCCGAATATAAAATGTATTTACTGTCATCTTGATGCAATTCAGGGCACTGGAGCGGTTCCCAAAGAACGGTGCTACGCATGCCACAATGTCACTTCAAGGTTTAAGTATTATACCGATACAACATTTATACACAAATGGCATGTTACAAAACACAAGATTACATGTACCTTATGCCATCTTGAGATAAAACATGGTTTAATAACTTCTCCAAAACCACTTGAATACGCAAGTAACTGCACGATCTGTCATAGTAAAAACATGCATAACGCACAGGAAGATATGTACATGGGTAAGGGTGCTATCGGTATAAAAGGCGACGCAAGCCCTATGTTTAGAGCGAATGTAAAATGCATTGCATGCCATAAGGTAGCAACTCAGAACAAGCTTCAAGCAAGGCTTATCGGTCAAACGTACATAGGTGGTGTTGTTGGATGTAAAGCATGCCATGGAAAAGGTTATGGAGAGATTTATCAGGGATGGAAAGATGGGTTAAAATCCATGATTTCCGATGCTGACGCAAAATATGCAATTGCAAAAAAACTTATTGATACAACGCCCAAGACAGCTCCAAACTATAATAAGGCATTGGTATTATATAAAACTGCATCGTATAACCTTTACTTTGTAAAGGTTTCAAAAGGTATCCATAACATCGACTATGCATCAAGTATACTTGATAAAACAAGCTCCAGTTTTAATGAGGTTATAAATCTTTTAAAGAAATAGGGAAGACCGTGATTGAACGAACATATGGGTTTGATTAATCAAGCCCATACAGCTCTATTGGATTTACTGGTTAAACCCGGAAGCGGGTCTTATCCATGACTTTAATTATGCTTATTCCCTTTGCTTAACAACTCAAAAACTGCTACTGGATATTAAAATAGGAATAAGGAAATCTATATGACACCTTCTGATAAAGAAGCATTGCTATATTCGATCGATCAGAAAGAATATATCAGTATAAGACGGATAATGAACTCAAGAGGTATAGAAGTTAGCGAAGAGTTTCCCGAACAGTTGATAAAGGTAGCAGATGCGATTACAGCGTACATCTCACCTGAGGATTTTATGGATGCTCTTCTCTCTGCTCCTGATGAGGAAGAAGCGATTGAATTTATACATTCACTGATCAAAGACGACCGGTTAAAAACAATAAAAAATTTGCCGTGCTTGATTCAGTTATCGGGTACGAGTCATGTTCTTTCAAGATATTTAATTCAAAATGTCGATGCATCAGAAAAACCTGTAATTACGGAAGATGAATACCTCATCTTATTGAGTAGTATCCCTTTTGATGCCGATTATCCGTCAAGAATAAGACAGTTTAAAAACAAGATGATATCCGTAATAGCAATGTATGATCTCTGTGGTTTTATAGATTTTAAAACTACGGTTTTAGCTATTTCCAATCTTGCAAGTTCGATACTTAAACAAACAATAAATTATTTTTCTTCAAAAATGGGAATAGACCTGTCAAAAGGTTTCTCAATAATTGGTATGGGTAAACTTGGCAGCAAAGAGCTGAACTATTCATCGGACATAGATATCATATATATGGTTTCAGATGATCTGTATGAACGTATGGGGTCCGGCATATTGACAAAATTCGCAGAACAGCTTACGGGTTTGTTATCAGAGCAGACAGAGGATGGGATTCTTTACAGAGTAGATCTTGGATTGAGGCCTGACGGTAAAAAGGGCACACTCATACAACCATTATCTTATATGGTTTCATATTATGAATCATGGGGCGAGACATGGGAAAGGCTTGCAATGATTAAGGCATCGCATGTTGCAGGGGATCAAATGCTTACAAACTTATTCCTTGAGGACATACAGCATTTTATTTTTAGACGAAACCTCGACTTTTCTACTATTGAGGCATTAAAGGATATAAAAAATAAGATACAGTCGTTTCTTTTAAGGGGTATGGAACAATCGTGGAATGTAAAACTCGGCAGTGGTGGAATAAGAGAGCTTGAATTTGCGGTCCAGGTTATTCAGCTAATTAGAGGAGGGAGAGATGCAGCTTTGAGGGTTAAACCACTGATCGATGCGATATCTGCATTATTGCAGTTAGATATTATACAACCGGATGTGTCATCTAAACTTACAAATGCATACATATTACTAAGGACACTCGAGCATAGAATACAGGAGTATCAGATGCTCCAAACCCAGAGTATGCCGGAAGACAATAAGAGCAAGAGAAGGGTATTGAGAGGTATACTCGGACCCGGGGAAAGGATTGCATCAAACGCAGACAGAATTGCGGAAGAAAGCCTTCAACATGCTAAAGAATCTGTTTGCAATTTTTTCCAGCAATTATTTTATGAGCAGGAAAAGGTAATAGAGGCAAAAAGGCCTGATGAGGTAACAAGGCTTTTCATTCACAACGTTTCCGACGCAGAAATAAAACCGGCACTTTTACAGCTGGGTTTTAGAGATGTGGAGAAGGCAATGGAGTATACGAAGATATTGAGTGCAGGCATACCAACGGCAAGATACGGCGAAAAGACAAAACGGCTGCTCAATTGGCTCGCGCCCGTTTTTTTGAAAGAGACGTCGATGACTGTTGACCCGGATGCGGCACTTGAGCATCTCATAGAATTCATAAGGAGAATCGGGGCAAGAGGCATCTTCTTTTCTTTATTAAAAGAAAATCCTAAAACACTTTTTACACTTATTCAATTTTTTAGTATGTCTGATTACCTTTCACATCTTTTGATTAAATATCCTGAGAATCTTGATGCACTCGTGCTCTCAAGATATGCGATAACCGAACGCAGCTATGGCGAGATGTATGAAGAGCTGCATAATCTCTATAAACAACTTAAAAGCTATGAAGATAAACTTAATCTGCTAAGGGATTTTAAGAACATGGAGATACTGAGGATCGGTATAAATGATATAAATGGGAATCTTAATATAATGGAGGTTTCGGAACAGTTATCAAGTCTTGCAGATGTGATACTTAATATGGCATTACTTGCCGTTTTGGAAGAACTCAAGCCAGTTTATGGAACCATCCCTGATATGGAAACCGATGGCATGGCAGTGATTGGTATGGGTAAACTTGGAGGTAAAGAGCTTAATTATAATTCCGATCTCGATCTTGTGTTTATATACGGCTCGGATAAGCCAACCACGAAACAACTGTCGGCTCAGGAGTATTTTTCAAAGGTGGTGCAGAGATTTATAACAGCCATAAGTCTGCCGACGCAAAACGGGTATGCTTATAATATCGATACAAGGCTAAGACCGTCAGGCAATCTCGGACCGCTTGTCGCACACATTGATGCCTTCATACAGTATCACCTTGAAAGCTCAATGACATGGGAGAAACAGGCATTGCTAAGGGCCCGGGGCATTATAGGACCTCCCGTGCTTTTGAATAGATTGTTTGATGGAGTCAGGCAGGCATTTAGCTCTATAAAAAGGGATGAAAGTTTAAAAATGGATATACACGATATGCGTATGAAGCTGGAAAAGAGCGTTAATTCCAATACAGGATACTATAATTTCAAAAAGGGTTCGGGCGGATTAATGGATATAGAATTTATAGTGCAATATCTTGAACTATTATACGGCAGTGATTCACCTGTTATTATGGAAAGAAATACTTTTCTTGCACTTGAGCTGTTAATGGAAAATGGCTATATAAGTAAAAAGGATATGGATATATTAAAAGACGGATATATGTTTTTGAGAAAGCTTGAGAATAGAATGCGTATAGATAGAGATTTTTCCGTAGAAAGTATTTCAATGAATGAAAAGGATGCCTATCCTGTAGCTTTAAGAATGGGTTTTACAGGGCAGTATGCGGGAAGGATATTCCTCGAAATGGTTAAAGAAAAAACCCAGGATATAAGAAAAGTGTATAGTGCATATTTTAGAAACGTGTAGAGGAGAAAGGTCCTATTAAAACGCAAAAAGTAAATAAAATATATAAAACTCAGGATATAGAAAAACTTTATGCGATAGGTGAGGCTGCAAAGAAAACAGGACTTGCTGTCCCAACACTGCGTATGTATGAACATGAGGGTGTTATTATACCATACAGAACTCACACAGGCAGAAGATTTTATTCCCATGCAGACATAGTAAGAATAAAATGTATAAGAGATCTTATAAAAAAGATAGGGCTGAATCTTGAAGGGATAAGGAGACTATTTTCACTATTACCTTGCTGGGAGGTAAAGGGTTGTTCAAGAAATGATCGACTTAATTGCCCTGCATATCAGGATAGCAGCAAGCCGTGCTGGATGTTTATAAAGGTTGTATGCAGAAAAGTAAGTACCGAGTGTAAAACGTGCTCAACCTATATGATGTCTACAAACTGTCATAACAGGATGAAGCTGATTCTCCGCGGCATTGGTTACGAGAAAGCATAAGGTTTAGTAATAAGAAGAAAAGCCTTTTTGGTTTATCCCGATCTTTTCAATCAGGTTATATTCCGTGCATGTGTTCCCTTTAATAAGCAGGTTTACCTGCTCAGAAGTTACAGGAAAGGATTCTAAATGTTCAAACATTTTTGCAAATAGCTTGATAAGCGTTAAAGGTATGTGAAGCTTCAATTTTTTATTAATAACAAAATGTTTTATAATCGTATCCACGATTTGATTATAGGTAATGGTTTCGGCTCCGCATGCAGTGTAAGTCTTGTGATATGTTGTTGGGTCCGTAATGATCATGGAGATAGCCTTTGAAAGATCATCCACATGTACAGGCTGAAATTTGTACCTCCCGTTACCTATGACAGGTACGACAAATGGAAGCATCTCGGCAATACCTTTTACGGTATTGGTAAAGTTTATAGTAGAGGCTGTTTCATCACCAAACACAATCGATGGCCTGATAATTGTATAATCCAGAGCCTGCGCCTTAATAAATTCTTCTGCAATATATTTTGTTCTTATATAACCTTTTTCCGTATCTGGTCTTACCCCGTTAGCACTGATATGAATCCACCTTTTAACCCTTGAACTCACTGCTTGTTCATGTATTAGTCTCACGCCGTGTACATGTGCAAGCTCATAAGTTATATCTCTTGAAGTGGATTCTCTCAAAATGCCTATCAAGTAGATAACCGCATCACATCCTTCAAGGGCATTGTTGGGCAAATGCTGTTCATTTATGTCACCATACATAAGCTCTGCATTCTCAAGTATGGGTTTATCGAGGTTTGATTCGGAACCTTTTCTTAAAAATAATCTTACACTATATCCATCATTGATAAGTTGTTTTACAACATGTGTACCTATATAACCCGTACCGCCTGCTATGAATACTCTCATAGCCATTTTTATTACTACCAAATTTGGTTGTTGTAAATCTTATATTACAGATTTGCGGTTCAATGCCAGAAACTATCGTTAGAATTAAATGCAACGGTTGGTAGGGCAGGGGAAGAGAGCGCTTAAATCCCGCCCCCGGAGCAACACTGTGAACAGCTTTCACGATTTAAATGGTTTACGCCGTCCGGTGTCTTTAGTAGGTTCACAAGAAACTCCGCTATTTAAATTTTATACAATACGTTCTTAACTCACCATAAAATTATCAGGTAAAATGCCACTTTTTCTAACCGTGTGAATGTTCCGGCACACGAATTTCTCATAATAATTATTGAACTGCATAAACAGGGAAGGTTGTTACGGTTAATGAATAGGTATTCTCCTCGGTCAAAGGTGTAAAAGTTGTACCGGATATGTCATAGAACGTTAGCGGATGCATTGGAACGGATATGGTTTGAGACGGTGTACCGTGTTGTGCAAAGAACACCCACACCTTTTTTGTATTATCCGCCGATGTAAAATACATGGCCCTTGCACCTTTAAGCTTAAATTGTGATGAAACGTCACTATTATAAACCGTACCCGAGAGTATGGCGGCCATTGTCTTAAGCGAACCAAAGGCCTGCTTTGGCTGCGGAGGTGTTGTGTATGAAGGCGACGTAATGTAATTAAAAAGTCCGAAATGACACTCCTGCTCGGGAAAGGAACAATTTGTTCCGTCAATAAAATCATACCAGTACAAACCGGTTATTCCCTGTTCTGTTGCTTCAAGGTATGTACGAACGAGCCACCTTGACTGCATGGATTGATCAACCGGCGGATATGTGGGCCAGCCGACCTCCGTGATCCATAGAGGTTTTGATACGTTATGTTTCTTTAAGACGGCTTTAATGTTATCGCACATTTGATCAAGAGAGAGCTGTGTTGTAGAACTAAAATCGGGTGCGACTGATGGGGGATAATTCATGTAAGGATGAAAGGCAATTGCATCAATGTAATCACCCAGATCAGGATATAAGCTCAGTACCTGGTTTATAAACGTATCTCCGGTTAAATTCAACCCGTACGACTTCATCAGGACACCGCCAAATACTACCAGGTCATGAGGGTCTGCCGTCTTTATCGCTTTCGAGGCATCCTCGAGCAGGAGACCGTACGCTTTAGGGTTAGGGTCCGGCGGCCAGAAACCGATGCCAAAGGCCCCGGTATTCTCCTCGTTCCAGATTTCATACCTTGTGATCCTTCCCTTATAATGTAAAGCTACTTGATAGGCAAAATTGGCGAATGTTTGAGGGTCATCCGGTGGATACGCATTAGAGCCCTCTGAATCTGCCCAGGCATTTCCATAATCGAGTATCGCCGTAATCTGCATGCCGTTGTCCAGCACGGCATTCACGAGGTTATCATATCCTGAAAAATCAAAATTATCCTGCTGAGGCTCTATCTGCGACCAGGTAAAATCTGTCCTGACATTAACAACGCCTGCTGATTCTAATTGTTGCAGTTGATAGGTGCATGAAGCCGCATCGGCAGCATTAGAAGGGTCTTTGCACATATCCAGATGTGTGGAAATACCCAGCATATTAGAAAAAGGCTGATTGCTTATTATTGATGAAGATTTAGACCGGGAACATCCATAGATAAAGACTAACAATACAAACACAAGCACTGAATGATTTTTTATAAAGAAAATGAGGCCATGATGTTTATCATAGCAAGTTAAGTTTTTATATGAGTTTTTTCTCCTCTCTGCCATTTTTATATTATTATCATTAATCCTGGGGAAATACAACAGAAAAGGTTCCTATATCATTACCCCTCCACATCTCTTTCCCTTGCATTTGCCGGCTAACTCTTTTGCAGTTCATATTCCTTAATTTTCTTATAGAGCGTTGTCCTATCTATTCCGAGGATATCTGCCGATTTACTTATGTTCCAGCCATTATCCATTAAAACCTTGTAGATATGCTTTTTTTCGACATTCGTAAGAGACATGTCCTGAGATTTTTCCAACTTATCGGGTTCAAGCCTTATGCAATTCCCAATCTCTTTTTTCGTGATGATGTTGTCCCTGGCAAGCACAACAGACCTTTCTATAACGTTTTTTAATTCCCTTATATTGCCGGGCCAGTGATACTGCATAAGTATTGCCATGGCCTCTTCATCTACCCGTTCTACTCTTTTGTTTGTTTCTATATTGAATTTCTCTATCATGTGTTGAACAAGTAAAGGTATATCTTCGGGTCTTTCTTTAAGAGGCGGCAATTCAATTGTTATGACGTTCAGCCTGTAGTAAAGATCCTCTCTGAATTTGTTTTCTTCTATTGCCTTTATCAAATCTTTGTTTGTTGCACTGATAATCCTTACATCGGTTTTTACAGGTATGGTTCCACCAAGCCGTGTGAATTCTTTTGTTTCAATAACCCTTAATAAATCCATTTGAAGCTTTAAACTTATGTCCCCTATTTCATCGAGAAACAAAGTCCCTCCGTCAGAGAGTTCAAACCTGCCTTTTACGGTACTTGTAGCCCCTGTGAAGGCGCCTCTTTCATGTCCGAACAATTCATTCTCTAATAGCGTCTCGGTAAGTGACGCACACGATACAGTTATGAATGGTCCGTCTTTCCTCAGGCTTTCTGCATGAATTGCCCTTGCAATAAGTTCTTTGCCTGTCCCGCTTTCACCGTGAATCAGTACGGTAATATTCGTTTTTGCAACGGTTTTTACAAGCTCAAATATATCATGCATCCGTTTATTTTTACTTATGAGTTCCTGAAACTGGAATTGTTTTGCAAGCTCTTTTTTGAGATATATGTTTTCCTGTTCAAGCTCCTGCTGTTTCATGATCTTCTTGATAGTCATGGAAATCTCTTCGGGCTCGAAGGGCTTCATCAGGTAATCATAAGCCCCGTCTTTTATGGCTTTTACCGCTGTTTCAACAGTTGCGTAAGCCGTCATTATTATTATAGGTATCTCGGGCAGGATTTTTTTTACCTCCGCCAAGAATTGTAAACCGTCCATCTCCGGCATTTTTAAATCTACGAGTAAAAGACTCCACCCCTTTTTGGTTATTTCTTCAAGAGCCCGTTTACCGCTTTCAACAGCAAGTACCTCATATCCATCCTCTTCCAGCCATATAGAAAGAGAATCTCTTACGCTTTCTTCGTCATCCACTATCATTATACACGGTTTACGATTCATTCTGCATCTCCAATTCCGATAATTTTTTATTCAGTTGAAACTGATGGTTGGCACAGAATTTATCCGTTTTTTGATCAACGTCTGCTACCTTGTTTGACAGGTGCATAACGCAGTGCTCAAGTTCGCAATGTGTGAATCCAAAGGTATGCCCCAATTCATGAAGTGTTTCTTTTGTCAGTCTTTCAATTAACAGGTTCCTATCATATTTTAAGCCGTAAAATTCCTGTCTTAGTCTTGCTGTTGAAACTATTGCGGCTCTACCATCTAACTGAGCTTCGCCAAAAACATAGGTAAGGATTGGTATAAACAGATCAACATCTGTAATACCTACGGTTCTGAATGCCGATGAATTGTGATTTGTGACGATATACTTTAATATCTTTGTAGAATGATACTGCATTCTCATAGGATCAAATGCATAGGTTGGTCCTTCTATATGTGGAAGGATCTTTAACCGTATGTTTAATATTTTTTCCACCATCTCTGCTGTTACCTCTACTATACTTTTATCAAGATCTCCTATTGGCTGGACATAAATGTAACCCATTTAACCATTATATCATATAGCCTTTTTAATGGGTAGGGTGATCTTTACCGTTGTTCCTTCTCCGATTTTACTCTCTATATCTACATTACCTTCGTGTTTTGAAATGATTCCATAAACAACTGCCAATCCCAGACCGGTACCTTTTTCTTTTGTCGAGAAGAATGGTTCAAATATCTTTTTTAGGTTTTCTTCCGAAATCCCTATGCCGCTATCCTTAA
Organism: Deltaproteobacteria bacterium; assembly: GCA_023382265.1. NCBI lineage: Bacteria > Pseudomonadati > Myxococcota > Myxococcia > Deltaproteobacteria bacterium. Next base: position 38,614 of record JAMCPX010000015.1, read on the forward strand.
TAGTTATAAAGATGTTTTTATCGTTATTATCCGTTTCAATATATAACTCTTTTTTGTTGTCTTTCATTGCTTCGCAGCCGTTGATCAATACATTCATAAATGCCTGCTTGAGTTGATCTGGATCAGCCATTGTTAGAGGCATCGCTGAAAAAGATTTATTTATAGTTATAGCCTGAATGGTAATCATATTATTGATAAGCGCGATCGTTTCATCAAGTAATAAATTAACATCAACAAGCCTGTAATGCGGCTCCCTCTGCCTTGAGAAATCAAGCAGGTTTTTTACAATACTTGATGTTCTCTGCGTTTCTTTTTCCATAACAGAGAGATAGTTTATGGATTTTTCAAAATCTTCCGGAGATAAATTCCCCTGTTTAAACTTTTTAAGCAGAACCTTAATATAGGTAAGAACACCTGTTAACGGGTTATTTATCTCATGTGCCACTGTTGCAGCGAGCTTTCCAAGCGAGGCAAGCTTTTCGGCCCTTACAATCTGCTCCTGAGCCTTTTTTAATTCATTAGTTCTTTCGTTTACCTTAATCTCAAGCGTTTGAACAAGATTAATTGTTTCTTCTTTTGCCTCTTTTAATTTTAACATCATGTCATTAAATGCGTTGGCAAGCGTGCCAAGTTCATCGTATGATTGGATGATAATGGGATGGGTAAGATCACCTTCTGTTATTCTTTTTGTGCCTTCTACAAGATTTTTTACAGGCGTATCTATAAATTTTTCTATGAAAAGTGATATAATGATTGATATAATGAATACCGATAAAACCCCTGAAATAATTATTCTTATCTCCATATCATGGATTTCCTGTTCAATAGATGAAAGTGACATGGTAATATCAAAAACACCGAGTACCTTTTTGTGTGCAGGATGAGCGTGGCATGAGGCAGAAGAACATTCGGGTTCATTGTATATAGGTGTTATCATGCCGAGTACCTTATGACCATCAAGACTAAAAACGCGCGTTCTCTTAGGTGTATTAAGTTTCTCAAGCGGTTTTCCAATAGCATGGCATGCGTAGCAGGCTTCTGCACTCTTATTGACCATGACTCCGGTTTCCCTTTTATCAGTGGAATACATGATTCTGCCTTCTTTGTTGAAAAACCTTACTCTTTCTATACCTTTTTGCATACCAATGTCTTCAATAATTCTGTAAACATTCTGTCTCTGGTTCTGCAGCATGTCATACTTAGTGCTTTTTACTACTGTATTGCTGAACTGGGTGGCACCTCTGATCACTTCATCTAATAATTGTTTTTTTTGATCTCTAATATTTAGATATACTACTGTACTGAAAACCGCTATAACGATAAGGCTTATGTATAATATCAATTTGAACCCTATATTCCTGTATTTCACATACCACCTTATCCTCTTCAATATTATTATAGCAATATCATAATAAATGCTATAGTTAATGCATTATCTGCATCCAGAATGTCTTAAAATCAAAACCATTAAAAGTGGGGCTCTTTTTATTATGACAGTTTACACACGTGTCAGCAGCATTACGGTTTAAGCCGGCATTCCATACTTCATTAAAGTTCTTCATTGTATCCATATCCGAATAATCGCTGCCGGGTCCGTGGCATGCTTCGCATTGCACGCCGGGTAAGGACTTTCTATCATCTGTTGTATGACACCTAATACAATCAGGGTTATCTTTTTGTTTTGCATTCAGTGCATCATAAGCCGCTGCGTGAGCAGTTTTTTTCCATATTTTGTATTGTTTTTCATGACAACCGGCACACGAGTCAACGCCAACGTAGGTGTGTTTTTTGATTGACATGGTGCTGTTTTCGGCAAATGCCGTGCCATTTAAGCCAATACAAATCATCATTACTATAAATAACGATACAGTTTTCATAATTATCTCCTTGTACTTTTCATAAATGTAAAAAAGCTTAATCAGCCTCTGACGATCTCCTCTTCTTCCGCTTCTTCGGTGTGTTTTTCATCAACAAATACCGGGAAGTGTTTTGCCGTAAATGCGAATGCAAGGAATCCTATTGTGACAAGGAAAACCGAGATCACAATTTCACCAAATGCGGGGAAATAAGTACCGAGTGCAGGATTTTCTATCCCTGTTATTGCAACATCGAGCCTGTTCATTACAAAGCCCACGATAACAAGCAGCGATGCGATGAATAATCCCTTTGTATTTGTTCTAACTGCAGGTATCAGTAACAGGATCACTGGGACGATGATCTGAATCATGGTTTCTAAATCAAACATTATACTCTTGAAATTTGTGGATAAAACGGCGGATATCGCCCCGCGATTAACGAGATCCAATATTTTCAGGAGAAGGTAAAAAACCATTATAAGCACATTCACTCTTGCAAGTCCGTTTAAAAGATCAAGCTCAAGACCCTTTCCAAGAAACCGCCTGCTTAAAAAGGCTTCAAAAGTAATCATGGCAAGCCCGACAGATACAGCAGATATAAAAAAGAATACAGGCAGTAATGGCGAGTACCATAGTTTGTATAATTTTTCAGGCACAATCAAAAATAGTGAACCAAGTGAAGATTGATGCAGTGTTGACAGTATCACGCCAAGTATGGCTATTGGTATTATAAATGAATGTATAAGTTTTTCCAGACGATGAAAACCCAATCCCTCAAATACAACCGTACTGAACTCAAGAGTAAGCACGCTGAGATAAAGCATGACGCACCATGCAACTTCAAACATCACAGAGTGGTGGTTCCAGAATACAAGCGGATGCCATATATCAAACCATTTTCCCAGATCATAAATCAACCCTACGGCTACCAATGAATAGCCAAGAAAGCCTGTGAGTATTGCCGGCATCAGTATGGGTTTATAATTATCAATTCTGAATATATAAACTGTAAGGGCTATTAAAAAACCGCCGGCAGCCAGACCAACACCTGTAACGACATCAAATCCAACCCACAAACCCCATGGGGAGTTATCGCTGAGGTTTGTTACTGCTCCAAGTCCCTTTGTAAATCTGATAATGGTGTAGTATACTCCGAGTAACAATATTACTGCTATCACAATTCTCCAAAATGTTATCTTTGGCAATTTCATAAATACCTCTCAATCCTTTATTTAACATTTTACCCTGTTATAAAGCCCCACCATTTATGGCTGGGATAATATGATCAATTTTAAGTCCTTATAGAAAAGGTGTAGTTTAAAGCCGCGTCCTTTCTAACGGGTTTTTTTCTGTTCTGATTCTTTGACCTTTTCTCTCCTGTTTATTATCCACCATAAGCCGGCAAACATGGCTCCGCCTGTCAAAACCTTCGGTGTTAAAAAGCTGCGTTTTGTAAATCTGTTCGCCAGCACATTTAATTGTTCTTGCTTGATATCAACAGGGGCCTGTTTGGAAGCCGTATTTTGGTTTAATAGTTTTAATAAAAGTGTACTCATTGTATTCATTGTTTTTCTCCTTTGCCGGGAAGTTTCTTTTTTTCTTTGTGTGTCAATTCAAACTTTTTAACCTCATCTCTTCTGCTTGTAATCCACCATATACCTGTCAGTACCACTCCGCCAACAAGTACAACGGTAGGAACTTTATCGAGGGCTGCCCATGTATACATCGGCATGGGCTTGTCTGGGAAGGCAACATTGAAGGGATAGCCGAGCTTTTCAAATGGGACATTTGAGATATACAAAACGGATGTGCCTCCAACCTCTTCGAGTCCAAAAATATGGTTTACATATTTATCAGGTTCTGCAGTAATTCTTTTTTTTGCCTCTTTTATCAAATCATCTCTATCTCCGAAAATGCTCGCACCCGTCGGGCAGGCTGCGGTACATGCCGGTTCAGAGCCTTCTTCAATCCTGTCATAGCACATATAACACTTCTCAATATGAGGAACGACCTTATCCCATTGGTACCTTGGGACATGAAAAGGACATGAAAACATACAATACCTGCAGCCAATGCATTTATCCTTGTCATATATAACAGGCCCGGATGATGTTTTCGTAAGAGCGCCGACAGGACATACCGAAACGCATGTCGGCTCTTCACAATGCATACACATCCTTCTCACATAGGTGTTGGGTAGTCTTTCCTGAACAACAGTATACGCTTCGTATGAGAGCTCTTTGTCTAAAGAAAGGGGCAGGTCATTGCGAAGTTTACAGGCTTCTTCACATGCCCCGCACCCTATACACTTTGTGATATCAACCAGTATACCCTTTTTACTCATATTTCCCTTCCCTTCTTATCTAATGAGCAAGAAACTCCTTCTCAAACTTCTCTATTGCCTTCTCGCCCATCCTGCTCAGCATACCTTCTGTTAGGCATCCGCCGTCCTGGCTTGTTTCACCGATACCATACTGTAATGCACTCTCGCCAAGTGCAAACTTACGGAATCTGGCTACTTCCAACTTAAACCACGCAACAGCATCCTCTGCAATTTTTAATACTTTAAGGTTTGTAGAGAGGTTTGTCGGCTTTACCTCTAATATCCATCCTACCCTGTAAGGCTCTGTAAGAATCTGTGCAGGATTGGTAAGCAAATATTCGTTGATAGCCGTAACTTCTCCATCAACAGGTGCGGTAAATGACAGTTCTCTTTCACCCTGTTTTACTGTAAATACCTTTTCACCTTGTTTTATCTTTGTCCCAGCTGCAGGTATTTCAACTTTCTCAATTTCACCAAGAATCTTTCTCGTAAAGTCGTCAATGCCCACACGGACTTCGCCTGTCGACATTATCCTTGCCCATGTATGACCGGGGTAGAAAAACGTGCTCATTGGCACACGGAAGTCTGCTATCCCAAGCCTTGCGGGTGCTGCTGTCTTTAGCTGTTTCTTTTCAAACGCCTGGACCAGAAGGTCAAGCATCACGAAACCTATTATTGTTATTGCTACCATTAAAGCAACCATGTTATTCTCCTTTTTTTTAATTTTTTACTTGTTAAGCAAAAACACCTTAACAAGCGTACGCCATTCTTCTTCGCTCTCAACAGTGCTTAAAAACCTGTTAATCTCACCGCCATCGGTCATAGTTATTCCGATTTCCGTACCGATTACACTGCGTAACCTTTCCGACTCTATAGCCGTCCATTTTGCCGTCATATCTGCATGCATTAACCATCTCATATCATCATTATCTGTCCTTGATGTTATGAGCCAGCCTTCTGAATAAGGGTCATTACTTATACAACTCACATCTCTTTTTATGCCATTATTTGTTGTAACAATTTCTCCGTTTACCGGGCTAATAATGTCTGCACTTTTATTCCCGCACCATACCTTTGCAAACGGCTCTCCCATCCTGATAATTTGCCCCGTGTCCGGTAAATCAATATGATTAATTCCATTTAACAGCTTAGATGCAAAATCATCTATTCCTATTTTAACTATATTTTTATCTTCTAACTTTACCCATGTATGTGCTTGATGGTAATAGTAATTTTTTCTAATTATGAATCCTTTCACTATTTCAATCTCAGGATTAAACCTTTTAAGATCGCTCGTTTTATTTGCCGCTTCTGAATATACTGCGCATCTTTCATACTCGCCTGCCAGGCATAAACTATCGGTTTTGATCTGATCCACCGGTATCATCTTCTTAAATGGTATTGCAGTGCAATACTCTACCAGTATCTTTTTTATGAAAGGGCATTGTCTTTTGTTTTCCATTTTAATCACCTTCTTTCTATTTGCTATCTATGTATAATGCATACATTGTGCCATAATATGGTTTTTTTGTAACATCTTAGTTTGTAAGCATTAATTAATCTATTGCGCAGATTGTAGAGAATAATGACCTCTATAACACGATATAAGTGTTGAGATTGTCCACGCTGTGTGGAATTTCTCTACAATCTTACAGCATATTTTTTTTGTTGCTTTTAAAAAAATGCAGGTATTTAATCTTAATATCTTTTTATGAGCAGATTTGAGGAAATAAAAGAAAGATTAAAACTTTTTATAGAGGGAAAACATGCAAAAAAGTGCGGACTCGCACTTGGCGGGGGTGTTGCATGGGGCATTTCGCACATAGGGGTATTAGAAGCACTTGAGGAACTTGGAATAAAGATCAATGCGATAGCAGGCACGTCAGCAGGAAGCCTTATTGCATCTTTGTACGCATTTGACGTCCCTATAAAAACCATAAAACAAGAGGCAATGAAACTTGGTATCTCCGATATTATAAAACTAAGGCTGCCAAGGATGGGGCTATCATCAAGTGAAGGCATAGGAGAGATCATTAAAAAAATTATTGGAGACGTAAAGATCGAGGATGCAAAGATTCCCTTATACATACCCTCGGTAAATCTGACCAATGGACAGGCAGAGGCTTTTGATAAAGGGAGCGTTGCTGATGCTGTAAGGGCGAGCAGCTCTATACCGGGTATTTATGTGCCGCTCGAAATAAATAAGCACTTATATGCCGACGGTTCATTGCTTGCGGATGTGCCTTGCGAGATTCTTAAAAGAAATGGTATGGATTTTGTTATAGGAGTTGAACTGATGGATGAGGAGGAATTCATGAAATCTCCAACGAATATTTTTGAGGTAATTATGAAGAGTATAAGAATAATGATCAATGAAACCCGGATGGAGAGGCTGAGGTTTGCCGATGTAATAATAAGACCCGGTGTTCATGGAATCGGACAGTTTGAATTTGATAAGGCAGAGCATCTTATCAGAAGGGGTAAAGAAGCTGTTTCAGAGCACATAGAGTTTATAACAAAAAGCTTGAGTTATAATAAGGAGGCACAATGACAGAGCACATTGCATCTATAAATCCGTCAACACTAAAACCCATTGACAATGTTGACGTAACAACGAAGGAAGAGCTGCTGGAGATTGTTCAAAAGGCAAGAAAAGCCCAAAAGGCGTGGGAGGCTATCGGGTTTGACGGCAGGAAGCCTTTTTTTAATCGGCTTTCATCGTACCTGCTGGATCATTATGAGGAGGTTGCAAGGTTTATCTCTCAGGAAAATGGCAAACCGTATCTTGAAGCCATACTCGCAGAGGTCTATCCCTCTATAGATGTTGTAAATTTTTATTCAAAAAGGGCAAAGAAACTGCTTTCCGATAAAAAGATCCCGATCAGGATTTTCAAATTCATGGGTAAAAAAAGCTATATCATGTATAAATCAGTAGGTGTTATCGGCATTATAAGTCCATGGAATTATCCATTTGCAATACCATTTTCAGAGATCATCATGGCACTTGTTGCCGGTAATACGGTCATACTTAAACCGTCCGAACTAACACCTTTGATAGGTAAAAAGATAAAAGAGCTTCTTGATACAGCAGGATTTCCTGATGGTGTATTCTCTATTGTTTACGGGGACGGTAAGATCGGGGCAGAGCTTGTTAAGGCAGATCTGTCAAAGATCATTTTTACGGGCAGTGTAGCAACAGGCAGAAGGATCATGGCCGCTGCAGCCGAGAATCTTATTCCCGTTGTACTTGAGCTTGGAGGTAAGGATCCGATGATCGTATTAAAAGATGCCGACCTTGATATGTCTGCAAGGGGTGCTGTCTGGTCAGGGTTTATGAATTCCGGACAGACATGCGCATCTGTTGAAAGGGTTTATGTTGATGAAAGTATAAAGGATAGATTTGTTGAACTCGTAATAAAACATACTGGTGAAATAAGACAGGGTGATAAGCTTGAAAATGAAAGTACTGATATGGGTCCTATGATAGACCATAGGCAGCTATCAATCGTAGAGAATCATGTTAAGGACGCTGAATCAAAGGGTGCAAAGGTCTTAACAGGCGGGAATAGACCAACTAATCTTAATGGATATTTTTACAAGCCGACAGTGCTTGTCAATGTTGATCATTCCATGCAGATCATGACAGAAGAGACATTCGGTCCTGTGCTGCCTATTATGGGGTTTAAAACGGAAGAGGATGCCATTAAGCTTGCGAATGATTCAAGGTACGCGCTTACCGCAAGTGTCTGGTCAAAGGATATAAAAAGGGCAGAGGCAATAGCAAGACAGCTTGTTGCGGGAACAGTAACAATAAACGACCATATAATGACTTATGGTATACCTGAAACGCCATGGGGAGGCTCAAAAGAATCGGGGTTCGGCAGGACACATTCAGATATAGGGCTAATGGAGTTTGTAGAACCCATTCATATCCATGTTGACAGGGCATGGATTAAGAAGAAACCGTGGTGGTATCCTTATGATCGGAAAACATTACTATTCCTAAAAGTTATGATCTGGTTCACAAAAAGGGCTAAATTCCTGGTAAGCTAATAATCGACTAAAAAGCTATCTTGTTATCCTTCGCTCCTGTCTTTAACAGGGTATACTACTGCCATTTCACTTGGCTATCACAAAAAAAATATATTTATAGAAAGTTTGGTAAGTATTTGGTATGAGGAGTTTATGGATGAATATCTCTTTAAACAAGTATCAGGATTGATTGAACGGATTTAAAAGCTCGAAGAGGCTTATGTCCAATAATAACAACATAATCTTTTCATCAATTAAGGACAACCATAACCGAGGTTCAGTCGGCCAATTTCTTATTGACAACATCAAGTCGAAATCAGACTTGTCGATTGTTTCGGCATACTTTACCATTTACGCTTACAACCAACTTAAAGGACAACTTGATAATATAAATCATCTCAATTTTCTTTTTGGGAACCAACTTTTATCAAAGCTTTAGACCCGAGCAAGACTAACAAACGAGATTTAAAATTGAAGATGATAAAATTGTAATTCCAATTCAAAGCCGATTGACACAGAAAGCCATCGCAAAGAAATGTGCGTAATGGATTCAGCAAAAAGTGGATATCAAGTCAATGGTAAAGCCAAACTTTCTGCATGGGGAAATGTATCATATTACTCAAAAAAGCGGAGTAGAGAAAGCAATAGTTGGAAGTTCAAAGTTTATAGTGAATTAAATCCATTTTTAAAAGACAAATTTAATTATACTTTATTCTATCATACTGACTCAAGTTCCAAGCAGGCGTTATGTACTGATAAAGACAGGCGGTTCTATGCCTTGGTAGTCCTTAAGGACCACCGACCTTGATGTTAAAATAGTGTTATAAAATGTTGTTTGTCATTTTCGATACATCACTTTATAAGCCTTTTGCGGATTAGCTTGTACGCAATAATAGCCATTGGAATACTTATCATTCCTGTGATTGATGATAGTATAAAGGTATGGGTATTAAAAATCCCTGAGTTTAGATCCCTTACACAGATTACCATTGGAACAAGAGGAGTATAGTTTGCAATCTTACCTATCAAATGAGGGAGTGTATTTATTGGAAAGAATATACCTGAAAATAAAAATAGAGGTGTCAGAACAAGCGTAAAAAAGTAATTAAAAAACTCGTACGAATGCGCAATGCCAACAAATATAATGGATAGCGCAGAAAAGAACAAGCCGTCTGCAATTACAATCCATAGGGATAATAGAAACAGCCATGAGTGTATCAATCCCATTAAACCCATTATCGTGATAAAGAATATGCTGCTAATGAGACCTTTTATCATACCCCATATAATTTCTCCAGCTACTATCTCCGATAGATTTACGGGTGTAATCATTATTGACTCATAAGTTTTTTGTGTGATCATCCGTGTATAACTTGAAATGGTAGATTCAAAGCTTGCAGCATACATTGTGGATGAGAGTATAAGACCCGGCGCAAGAAAATCTATATACCTCATTCCGTTTACCTTGTGCACAAGTTTACCCATGCCAAAACCCATTAAAACAAGATAAATCAAAGGTTCTCCAAGATTGGCAACAAGACTTGGCTTTAAAAATTTTGTCCAAACCAGAAAGTTCCTATAAATTATCCTATAGATCAATCTAATACTTATCATGAGAAATACTTTATGCTTAAATCTGTTCAACTTACAATATTTTTAAAATTGTTGTTCTTATACCAGATTTGACAAGCCGAATAAATTCTTATAGCTTTTAATAAAAAATGTAAGTAATACTATTTCTATTCTATGAAGATGCTATTTATAATTCCTCAGTTTTTATCGGGCGGATCACGGTATACACATGCACCCCAAGTAATTCCTTATCTTGGTATAGCTTACATGTCTGCTGTTATTAAACAAAACGGCTATGAAGTTTATATTATAGATGCCATTGCAGAAAGACTGTCCAAAAAAAATTTAATGGAAAGAATAAAAGAGATAAACCCCGATGTCGTAGGTTTAACAGCACCAACACAACAGATATATGATGCGTATGAGATTGCGAGCATTGTTAAATCAATATCATCACGCACTATAACCGTTATTGGGGGTTATCATGCAAGCGCTTTACCGGAACAAACACTGAAGGATTTTGATAGCTTCGATTATCTTATTCACGGTGAAGGTGAGTACGCGTTATTGGAGCTATTGAATGCGATTTCCAAAAATAATATTGAGCAGTTAAAGACTATAGATGGGCTTGCATACAGGGAAGGCGATAATGTAATAGTGAATTTACATAACAATTACATTGATTTAAACACACTGCCGATGCCAGATTTTAATGAATTCAAACTGGAAATATACAAACCATTTTACACGTTCATAAGCCATGATTTAAGGGAGTTACCCATAATGACATCACGGGGATGCCCATATGATTGCGTTTTTTGCTATAGATCCGGCGGTGATATAGTAAGGTACAGGGACATAGAATCCGTGATTGAAGAGATAAAGCGAGATATCGATGTTTACGGAGTTAACCAGATCCTTTTTGTTGATGAAACATTTACATTAAATATGAAAAGGACATCTGCGATTTGCGATAGGCTTATAGAGACAGGATTAAGCAAAAGGATAGAATGGGGATGTGAGACAAGGGTAGATGTTGTTAATAAGGAATTGCTCGTAAAGATGAGGAGGGCAGGATGCAGGGTAATTTCTTATGGTATAGAATCGGGGGCTCAGGAGATACTCGATAAGGCAACAAAGGGTTTAAAGATCGAGGATATAGAGAAGGCGGTTCAATGGACAAAAGAAGCGGACATACAGATATATGCGAATTTTATTATAGGACTTCCTTATGATACCGAAGAAACAATAAAAAAGACTATTCGTTTTTCAATAGGGCTGGACCCGGACGCGGCATCTTTTTCGATTCTCACACCATTCCCCGGCACCGGATTAATAGATATGGTAAAAAAAGGGGAGGGCGGTCTTAAAATAATTTCTTATGATTGGAGAGATTACGGCAAACAGGTCGGGAAATCTCTGGAGCTTAATAATATAAGCAGGAGAAAGCTCGAGGCTCTTCAACGTAAGGCATATATGAGGTTCTATATAAGACCAAAAAAGTTTATAAATCTATTCAAAATCATCGGGCTGAAAACGTTTATTAAATATCTTTTGGATTTTATATGATTGTTAAACAAAAAATGCAATACTCAATCACCCTCGCATCGCGAGGGGGGTTCAACCATCCTCCGTTCAGGATTAGTTGCCTTACATTGATCTTGAATATCTATTACATCTATGTTTTAAATATCGAATATCATATTTTAAAGGAGCGAGATGTTTTATATAGCGAGTGAAGAAGATATAAAGAAAGGCAGGGTTACTGATGTATATTTTGAAAGAGCTAATATCATACTTAATGCAAAAGGTCTTTCAAAACAAGTATCAATGGAAATAAGAACGAAAGGCTTACCCCTTAATATGGAATGGGGTATTTTTTCGGGAATAGAAGAGGTAATAGAGCTTTTGAAAGATAAACCTGTCGACGTGAGGGCAATACCGGAAGGAAGTATTTTTGGTGCATTTGAGCCTGTTATAGAGGTAGAAGGGAATTATACAGACTTTGGTATTTACGAAACAGAAATCCTTGGTTTAATATGCCAGTCAAGCGGTATTGCCACTAATGCTGCAAGGGTTAAACTTGCTGCGGATAATAAACCCGTATATAGCTTTGGTGCAAGACGTACACATCCGGCAATAGGACCAATGGTTGAAAGAAGTGCATATATAGGCGGGTGTGATGGGGTTGCCTCCGTTTTAAGCGCCAGCAAAATAGGTATAAAACCTGTAGGTACCATACCGCATGCACTGATCATACTTGTAGGGGACACTATAAAATCAACTGTATATTTTGATGAATTAATAGACAAAAATGTTCCAAGACTCATTTTGATCGACACGTTCAATGATGAAAAGTTTGAAGCCATAAAGGTAGCAGAGGCTTTAAAAGATAAATTATACGCAATAAGATTTGACACCCCGGGCTCAAGAAGGGGTAATATGAAACAGCTTATAAATGAGGTAAAATGGGAGCTCGCGATTCGCGGCTATAAAGATATAAAGATCATGGTTAGCGGCGGGCTTGATGAAAACAAAATAAAAGAAATTGTAGAAGTTGTTGATCTGTTTGGAGTTGGCACTTATATATCAAATTCTCCCGTTATAGATTTTGCTATGGACATAGTTGCAATAGAGCAAAAGCCTATTGCCAAGAGAGGAAAGGAATCGGGGAGAAAAACACTTTTAAAATGTAAACAATGCGGTTCTCGTTTTGTTTCTCTATTTCCATCAAATGACACAAGGTGCAGGTCATGTGGTGGAGGACTTGAAGAACTCATGAAACCTGTTATAAAGAATGGCAGGGTATTGATAGACATGCCGTCCAATACACAGATAAGGAATTATGTAATAGAACAAATAAAAAATTTAAAAAATATTGAGGAGGTTAAATGAAGGTTACGATATCAGCTATAAAGGCAGATATAGGCAGTATAGGTGGACATATTAAACCGAGCAGGAGTATAATAGACCGGGTTAAGGAGTATATCAGGTCGGAAGGCAGCGGAACTGTTATTGATTCCTACATCTCTTATACAGGGGATGATATTGCTATATTAATGACCCATGAACAGGGAATAGGCAGTGATAAGATACACAGGCTTGCTTGGAATGCATTTAAAGAAGGTACCGAAGTTGCAAAAGAACAGGGATTATACGGGGCAGGACAGGATCTATTAAAATCAGCATTTTCGGGTAATGTGAAAGGTCTTGGACCTGCTGTCGCAGAGATGGAAATAGAAGAAAGAAAGGCGGAGCCGTTCTTGTTTTTTGCGGCAGATAAAACAGATCCTGGAGCATACAATTTGCCTCTTTATCTTTCTTTTATAGACCCCATGTATTGTTCGGGACTTATACTAAATCCTGTGTTAAGCAAAGGGTTTAAATTTGTAATAATGGATGTAGAGCACATAAAGGCGGACAGAGTAATTGAACTTGAAACACCGGAAGAGATATACAGCATTGCAGCTCTCCTCAGGGACAATCAGAGGTTTGTTGTAGAAGCCGTATATTCGCGTTACGATGGTACTCAGGCTGCATCGGTTAGTACAACAAGGTTGCACAATATAGCAGGGACTTATACAGGCAAAGATGATCCAATAATGCTTGTTCGTGTGCAGGGTAATTTTCCGGCAACAGGGGAGGTGCTGTCACCTTTCAGTATAGGGCATTATGTTGCAGGTTTTATGAGAGGCAGTCATAATGGTCCTCTTATGCCTGTTAAACACAATACGCCTACATCATTTTTTGACGGGCCCCCAATGGTTTCATGCCATGCATTTTCGGTAAGAAACGGTAAGCTTACAGAGTCGGTTGATGTTTTTGATCACCCATTCTGGGATTATATAAGGGATCACGTTTCTCAAAAGGCATTAGAGATTAGGAGACAGGGTTTTTCCGGTCCGGCGATGCTGCATTACAGCGAACTTGAGTATGGCGGTATTGTTGAAACAATGAAGAGACTGGACAAGAGGTTTCAGCTTAGAAAAAAGAAGTGAGCGCAAATAGTTTAACGGATTTTCTTACCAACTTGATATTTAATGATTTTATAAGTATATTAAATATCAGGGAAAGGAGAATGCATGGCTACAGTAACAAAGGAAGATGTTCTTAATGCTCTCAGGACGGTTATGGATCCCGAGGTTGGAATGGATGTAGTAACGCTCGGACTTATAAGAAAAGTGGATATAGATGATAGCAATAATATCAATGTTGACATGATCATGACCGTACCGGGGTGTCCTCTAGTAGATTACCTGTTAATGAGTGTTGAATCAAAAATTAAAGATATAGAAGGTGTAGGAGATGTAAACGTAATGCTTCTTGATGAGCAGTGGACACCTCCATGGGCTGATACGAATCAAGAAACAAAAATATAAATAAAGGTCAAAATATGAGGATATCTTCAAAGGCAAGGTATGGCGTAAGGGCAATGGCGAGGCTGTATACCGAATACGACAATGAACCGGTATCCCTTAAAGCGATTGCAAAGATAGAAATGATAGATGAAGCTTATCTTGCACAGCTGCTGTTAAAATTCAAGAATGCAGCTTTGATAACAACAGCGAGAGGCAAAGGCGGAGGTTATGTTCCATTAAAGGATGCAGAAGATATTACTCTCATAGATATGCTAAAGGCAGTAGAAGAAGAGATTATCCCACTGGAATGCTTTGTTAATACAAGTATTTGTCCATTGACTGATAACTGTTTTACCAAGGACTTCTGGTATACTCTTAAGCAGCAAATAGAAGAGGCACTGTCTGGAATAACCCTTAAGTCCATCCTTGTAAAACATACCGAATCTGCAAGCCAAAAAAAATTACAGAGCTTGATCTAAAAGCTTTAAGGTTCTGTAGGCAATCCTTTATATGCCTGTTTTGTATCCTGGTTGATTCTCCGCGCTACATTTTTTCCAATCCCTGTTGTATACTGTTCTACCTTTTTTGTGTTGCTGTTGTTTATCGCCTGAATTCTTCGGGATACGGTACTTTTCTTACCTGCTACATCCTTTATAAAGACTATCGCAAGTATTATAACTCCAATTATTATTATCCATTTGAGCAGCTTCATACATAAATTATATGCATTTTATAAAAAAAGTCCATTTCTTTAAATGCATCTTAGGGTTAACTGTCAGTCTTAATGCGATAATCACCCATAGGTTTAACAAATAAAGGTAATTTGTTCAGCCGATCTATTACTAAATCAGGCTCTGCCTGCGCAAGTTCTTTAAAATCAGCAGGTCCTGTTGCCATTGATATCACATCTATACCGGCATTTCTTGCTGTCTCAATATCAATCGTAGAATCTCCGACATATACTGTCTGTTCCCTTTCTAAATTAAGTTCTTTAATAATGCGCTCCACAGTATCGGGATAAGGTTTGCCTTTTAAACCGTCACCTATTCCTATAACGTATTTCAGATATTTATAGATACCAAGTTTCTTCATAAGATTACGTGCGGATTCGCCGCGTTTATTTGTTGAAACAGCCATTATATAACCTTCATTGTAAAGCCTCGAAAGTGTTTCTTTTACATCTTTTAGTAAAACGGTTCTATCCAGGTATATCTTTTCATAATTCTCTCTGAATAACATTATTGCACTGTCAATATCTTCTATACCTTTGATGCCCGACATTACATCTTCTATTGGTAAGCCGATAGTTTTTAAAACAGCTTCGTACGAGTATTCCGGCAGATTAAGTTTCCTCATTGCATAGTTAAAGCTTTCATATATTGGTCCGTACGAATCTATAAGAGTGCCGTCAAGATCGAAGATAATACCCTTTACAGGCTTCTTAAGGCGATTTATAATATCTCTATAGTCGTTGTAATAAAAAGCAGGAATTTTATTATCGTTACAGTATGTTTTGAGTGTGGAATGGGCAAAAACGATATCGGCATCTTTAACAGCACATGTATCTGATAAGCCGTTTCCAATATAAATCACCCTGTCAAAATATGGTTTCATTGCCTTTAATATATCCAGTTTACAAACACCACAAAGATCACATTCTTTTGAAGAATACGGGAAATCAATGGTAACTCTATTATCATAATCCGTGATTTTATTCGCAAAAATCGGAATGCTCTCATCTATTCCTGCCTTCTTAAGAACCCCCTCTATAAATGTATCAAACCCATCGCTCATTATCACATGTGATGCATCATAACACTTTATAAAGTTAAGAAATGATGTGAAATATTCATCAACAACAGCTTGCTCTATGTAAAAATCCTTTAAAGGTTGTGCCGATAAGCCCTCATGATTAAAAAGTCTCCTGTAAATCTCAGGGATCCCGATTTTACCTTGGGAAATCTTGTCCTGTAAGTCTGGATACTGTTTAACGACAACGGCCAACTCTTCGCTAAGATCTCGTTTGTTTATAGTTCCATCAAAATCGCTTATAAAAAGTATTTTCATTGTTTATCTTGACAGAATAGCATAAAGCTTTCGATTAATAAAGTAAAAAATAGATTTATCCAAAAATGCAGTAGGGAGCAGACTTTCCTATTGCATTTTTCAGGCTTATAATTATTATTTTAAGGATGAGTATAAATAATATGAAAATTCTTATAGCAAGGACAGATAGAATTGGGGATCTGGTACTTTCAACCCCTGTTTTTGAGGCATTAAAGAAACATATACCTCAATCATACATCATTGTTATGGCAAAAAAAGATGTAATAAACATATTAAATGGAAATCCTTTTATTGATGAGATGATAACGTACAGCCCTTCCGGTGTGCACAAAGGCTTAAAAGGAACATTGGAACTTGCCGACACACTAAGAGAGAAAGGGATAAACATAGCAGTTGAATTATTTATGTCGTTTTATCCTGCACTTGCAATAAGTCTTGCGGGGATAAAAATGCGAATAGGCCCTGGTTCAAGGATTTACTCTCCAATGCTTTTAACGCATGTTATAAAACAGGAACGAAAACAGTCTAAACACAATGAAGCATTGTATAACCTTATGTTATTAAAACCGCTTGGAATTGAAGACATAAATATAAAACCGCGCATTTATCTGTCCGATAATAAAGATAGCTGCGAAAAGTTTCTTTTGAATAATGGTTTGAAGCCCTTTGGTTATGTTGTTGTCCATCCCGGTATGGGTGGTTCTGCAAAAAACTGGAGTGCTGTTAATTATGCATCTTTAATTGGTGCAATAACAAGACATTTGAAATTACAGGTACTTATAACAGGAAGTAAGGCTGATTTACCTATCGTAAAGACTATTATGGGGCTGCTTAAACCGGATCAATATATAAAAAATATGTGTTGTGTTTTATCATTGGAACAATTAAAAACAATCATTTTTTTCTCTAAAGCCGTTGTTGGGCCGTCAACAGGTCCTATGCATATAGCAGCAGCACTTTATAAACCTACCATAGCTCTTTTTTCACCATTGAAGGCTCAATCAAAAGTACGATGGGCGCCGTATTTACTTGATAATGTTTCAATATTAAGCCCTAATGTTGTATGTGATAAAAATCATTGTTATAATAAATGTATACATTATGATTGTATGAATATAATAAAGGTACAGGATGTTATCAAATATCTGGAGGGTGTGATTGAAATTCAGTAGAATTGTAAGCATGTTTGGCCCATTAAAAGGTCCGATTAGAAGATACGTTATTAAAAGAAAATTGAGATTTCCAAAACTTATCTCTTTGGAATTAACTAATGCGTGTAATGCAAGATGTATTATGTGCCCGAGGGAACAACTTACAAGAAAAATAGGCAATATGAATACAGAAATAGTAGAAAAGGTATGCAGAGATTCATATAAAAAACCACTAAAAAAGATGAACCTTTTTGGCTTTGGTGAATCACTGCTTTATCCGAGACTTGTCGAGGTGGCAAAGTATATAAAACAAACACTGCCTTATGTTGAACTAAACCTTAGTACAAATGCACAGCTGCTTAATAATGGAATCGCTGATGGACTTTTGAGATCCGGTATAGACAGAATAAACATAGATATTGATGGTGCTGCAAAATCGACTTATGAAGCCGTTAGGAAACAGCTTGATTATGATGTGGTTGTTAACAATGTAAAGGAATTCATAAAAAAACGTAATCAAGATAACTCAAAGATAAAACTTTCTATTACCATGATTGATATGGATATTACACATAATGAAATCAAATCATTTAAAAAAATGTGGACTGGTTTGGCGGATGAAATCTTTTTAAACAATTACAACACATGGGCAGGGATATTTACGGATAGAAATATAAATAATAAACAACTTGTTCGTCCTTCATTCCCCTGCAAAAATTTATGGAGAGAGATGACGATAAACTATAATGGTAAGGTTTCTTTCTGTTGTATGGATTTTAATTCCACGATTATTATAGGTGATGTAACGAAACAGAGTATCGAAGAGATATGGCATGGGGAAATAATCGGGAAACTAAGAAAACTTCATCTTGAAGGTAAAGCTAACGAGATACCTTTGTGCAGGAATTGCAACGAGTATGTTTTTCAGAGTGATAGCTTCTGGGCGAACTTGTTTATTGAACAATAATATCGAAAATGAAGATCCTTCTCATTAGATTTAGTTCACTTGGTGATGTAATCCTTACGATGCCTGTTGCAATAGCGTTACGGCATTTGTATCCTTCTGCATCTGTGGAACTTGCCACAAAAGCCGAGTATGAAGGTCTTTTCACTCCTCCGGATCCTTTTGACAGAGTGATCTATCTTCATAAAAATGAAAACATAGGGATATTAAGATCTTTAATCAATGATGGTAAATACGATATAATTGCGGATCTTCATAAGAACTTGAGAACAGCATTGCTTATGCCTTTTATAGCAGCTGGTAAGAAGAAACATTACAGTAAAGGGTCAATCTCAAGAAGATTGTTTGTAAAAACAAAAATAAGGATATCTTCATTCCCGCCCGTTGTACAAAAATACCTTATGACTTTTGGAATCGAAGAGATACCCCAGCCTCCATGGATTACATTGAAAGAATACGAACGGGATAGAGGATACCAAATACTGAGGAATACGGGTGTAGAAAAACATAAAGTGATCGGGATAGCACCGGGTGCAAAATGGAATACAAAAAAATGGTCTATCAAAAAATATATTAAACTAAGTGACTGGTTTGAGCGAAACGGACTTGATGTTGTTTTTGTTCTTGGGAAAGGAGATGAGCAGGAAAAAGATATATTGATGCACTCGTCGTCAAATGCCAAAATCCTTGATACATCAAGTTATCTATTAAAAGAGATAATCTATGCCATCTCATGGATGGATGCATTTGTAAGCGGAGATACTGGACTTATGCATCTTGCCGAATCAACCGGTATACCGGTTGTTACATTGTTTGGTCCAACTACAAAGGAGTTCGGCTTTTTCCCGACAAATCATAACAGCATTGTTATAGAAAAAGATCTTTCCTGCAGGCCGTGTTCACTTCACGGATCGGATGTGTGTATCAAGGGCGATAGCGTATGCATGGAAGGCATTACCGTGGACGAAGTAGAAGAGGCTGTTTTAACCGTATCTACTGTCAGAGAAAAAGTTATACGTTAGATACAAGCATTCTCATATTAATTGCAAAATATTCAGAATAAACTCTAAGATTATATTATATGAAAGAATTATCCGTTGTTATTGTAGCTTATAATGAGGAAGATAGAATAAAAAGATGCCTTGAAAGCATAAAATGGGCAAACGAGATCATCGTTGTTGATGGTTTTAGTAATGACAGCACGGTAGATATTTGCAAGCAATACACAGAGAAAATATACCAGAGAAAATGGGATGGATTTATTTCTCAGAAAAACTACGCATTATCACTTGCAACAAAGGAATGGGTGCTTTCTCTTGATGCGGATGAAGAACTGTCGGAGTTGCTTATGGATGAAATAAAAGGGGTACTGGGAAACAATGATGTGGATTGTGATGCTTATTCAATGCCGAGGAAAACATACTATCTCGGCAGATGGATACTGCACTCGGGCTGGTATCCCGATAGGAAAGTCAGGCTAATAAAGAAGGGCGCCGGTATCTGGGGAGCCGTAGAGCCGCACGATGCTTTGATTGTAAAAGGCCGTGTTTGCAGTCTTAAACATGACATACTGCATTGGTCGTTCAGAAATATTGCCCATCATATACAAAAGCTTAATTATTTTACAGATTCTGCAGCTCTGGAGGTCATAAAAACAAATAAACGGGTAAACATAACTGATATAATATTCCATCCTATCGGCATGTTCATAAAAATGTTTTTGTTGAAAAAGGGTTTTCTTGACGGTATTCAAGGATTTATAGCTGCTGCTGTTTCATCTTTCCATGTGATGATGAAGTATGCAAAGGTATGGGAGAGGACCGGAGGCAAAAAATGACGGGTTGGAATTCAGGAATGAAAAGGGCCAAGCCCTTATATTATATTGGAAAGAAAATAAAAGACTAATAACATGAAAATCGTTGAAGTGATAAATTTACCCTGGTGGAATGCATCGGCAGAGTACTGTATTTCATTATCGAAAACCCTTTCAAAAAGAGGGCACGGTATAATTGTGATATGTGAAAAAGATACACCGGCACATAAAAAGGCAATTGAAACCGGACTTGAAATCGACACCTTACTTACATTTAAACCGCGGTATATTTTAAAAGATTTATTAAATATAAGAAAGGCTTTCAGGGGCATATATAGAGACGTACAGCTTGTCAATGTTCATACAGCCAATGCGCAAAGCCTGTTCGTTATTGCAAGGCTGTTATTCAGGCTTGATTTCAAACTTATAAAAACCAGGATTGATGCCAGGAAGATTAAGCCCCATCTATTGAACAGGCTTTCCTACAGATCACTTGATGGAGTTATAGTTACAAACAAAAAGGAACTGGAAGATATTAAATCGTTTGCCGGGATATCTTTAAACAGAATAAAGGTAATACATGGTAGTGTCGATGCAGAATATTTCAGGCCTGTTAAACAAAATAAAATTAAAAGACAAAAATTTAATATACCGGAGGCATCACTCGTAGTCGGTAATATAGCAAGGCGGTCACCTATAAAAGGACACGATATATTTTTCAAATCTGCACATCTAATTGATGCTGAGATAAAAAACGTCTTTTTCGTGCTTGCAGGTATTGATGATACCATATCAATAGACAGACTCAAAAATATGGCAGAATCAGCAGGTGTCATTGATAAAACCCTATTCCTTGGTTTTGTAAAAGACATAAATGAACTTCTTGAATGTCTTGATATAGGTGTTGTTAGTTCACTCGGTTCAGAAAACCATTCAAGGATAACGCTTGAATACATGGCATGCGGTGTGCCTGTAGTTGGTTCAGATGTTGGTGCTGTTGGCGAATTGATAGAAAACGGCAAAACGGGTTTTGTCGTAAAGCCCTCTGATTTTATAGGTCTTGCCGACGCTGTTATAAGGCTCTTGAAAAGTAAAGAGATGCACGAACTTTTTAGTTACAATGCGAGAAATTTGATAGAGGAAAGATATTCTGCAAAAACCTTCGCTGAAAAAACGGAACAATTTTATGCTGAGGTATTATCATGGAAGATGTGAAAGGCATACTTATCATACATACAGGTCAGATAGGCGATAATCTTTTAACAACGCCGGTTATACGGAGCCTGAGAAAGGCAATGCCCGACTCTTATATTGCCTTTCTTACATCAAAACCTGATTACCATGTTTTTAGTTTTAATCATTATCTCAATGAGATCATCCTGCTTGATAAGAGCATTCCTT
Organism: Deltaproteobacteria bacterium; assembly: GCA_023382265.1. NCBI lineage: Bacteria > Pseudomonadati > Myxococcota > Myxococcia > Deltaproteobacteria bacterium. The sequence continues at coordinate 60,151 of JAMCPX010000015.1, forward strand.
TGATGGAGTATGCCCGGTTTCTATTTAATTTGAGAAAAAGACGTTTTGATCTCGCGCTTGATTTTCTCGGAAATCCAAGAACGGCTTTCATAACGTGGTTCTCCAATGCAAGATATAGGATTGGTTATGATTTAAGATTGAGGAGATACGCATACAATTATGTTGTAGAAAGAGATAAAAAACCGAAGTATAGTGTTAATTTTAAATACGATCTGCTTAAGGCAATAGATATAAACGGCGATGACATATCCCTTGACTTATTCATACCCGAGTCTGCACGGATATTCGCCCAGGAATTCATAAAAAGCATAAATACCATTCCCGGTCCCATATTTACTATCTCTCCTGTAAGCAGAAGAGCCTATAAACAATGGCATGCAGAAAAATTCGCGTTGCTTTCAGATATGCTTATAGAAAGATTTCATGCAAAACTCATTTTTTTGTGGGGACCAGGAGAGAAGGCTTACGTACAGCAGATCATTTATATGATGAAAAATAAACCGCATCTTTCTCCGCAGACACCCACGATAAAAGAGCTTGGGGCATTGATAAAACTTGCCGTAATGCACATTGGCAACGATAACGGCATTAAACATATTGCAATTGCAATGGGTACACCTACCGTAACAATCCATGGGCCAAGTGATCCGGTAAGTTGGGAACCTCCCGGCAGTAAGATAAATGTATGGATAAAAAAGGATGCAGGGTGCGGGAAATGCGTTCCCAAAAGATGTAAACATGATTTAAAATGTCTTGACGCAATTAAGCCTCACGACGTATTGAATGAAGTAGAAAAGCTTTATAACGGTATCCATGCAAAAGGGCTTTTACATGTTTCTTGACAAAAATCTTATAACAATCATACTGGTACTAATAGAGATTAGGTGAAGTGTTATTGCAAAAAATGGCACTTTGTACCATAACGAAGCAATTCCCTAATAGCTGTAGATTGCTTTTACTTGCTCGCAAAGACTATGCAATAATATTTAGTGTATTTGTATTAATCTACCATTTTTTGGTCCTATAGTCTAGAGGCCCAGGACGTTGCCCTCTCAAGGCGAAAACGAGAGTTCGAATCTCTCTAGGACCATATTTTCGGTTTAAGGATCATCCGTCCATAGATCGTCTCAGGAAATGCGGGGTTAAAGTCCGCTAAGCTTATGCATCGCACGACCAATCATTTTTGTATGAATAGCCCACGGACAAACATGTATGGGGCAGGTTTACTTTATTGTTGCTGTTATAGCCTGTGTTTGAATAGAAATAACATAAACAGAATCTGATAAAATATCGGTTACGTATGCTTGATTGGTTAAAGGATCAACCAATACATTTGATGGTAAGCCAAGCCCTATGAGTGCTTTTATACCCGTTGCAGCTATTGTATTTAAAACGAATTCATCTCCGTTGTTAAGCAATGTTTTACCCGGAGATATATAAAAAGATACCGAATCATCGAGACTGTCGAAGAATAAACTCTGTCTTGCAGGATAGGGTTGTAGTCCGGAAGCTGTACCGGTGACAAAATAATTGTTCTCATTTGAACTATACACAATACTCCATGTCTCTGTTTGTGTGGTGCAATCGTTTGTTGTTATTGATTGTAAAGATGGTGCGTTTGAGGCAGGTACTGAGCTTGTTAATTGTAAACCATTATAGCTGCTTGCTGTATTTGAGATATTACATCCGTCATCTATATTCAGAAATGTTATATAACCATCTTCATTAGGTACTACGCCTATGTACGAAAAATGGTTATCGTCAAGAAGAAACCTCTGACTTGATATCCCGAAATTTGCAGGTATTCCTGTAACACTGAATTCATAAGCCGTTGTCCAGTTTGATGTGTTGATGGCTTCAAAATAATAGCTTGTTCCCGATAGGACTGTTGCATATAAAATAGTATTACCATTATTCATTGCCTCCATAGATGTTACAGGATTATCAACGGTTACATTTGATATCTGATTAAGCGAATCGGGATCGAATATGCCTATAACAGGCCGCAGCATATAGGAAATAAAAAGTTTACTATTATCGGATGATAATGTCATAGAAGATGGTGTAAAGGTTAAAGTAGCAGGGCTGCCGGCACTTGGGGTTATAAAATTACCAACAGTAAAAGCTTCAAGGTAAAAGCTATTTTTATAACTATCAATCACAAACAGTTTTGATGTGCCTGTTATGATTGTACTCATAACAGGATATCCTTTAAGTGTGGTTGTAGTTATTACAGAATTTGTTGATAGATTAATTGCTTCAAGCAGACCCGTTGATTGAGTAAAACCTGCAACATAAAGATACCCGTTGTTAAATTCAACAGCCGCAGGGTACATATTAAGAGGTATTGCATTATAAACGCCTGAATGCGTTGTTACCGGTATAACACTATTGTTTGATGTGTTTATTTCTGAGACCGTACCTGTAAATGTGTTTGCAACAAACAATGTTCTGATGCCGGTTACAGGTAAATAACCAATTGTCATTGTTGAAGGATACGTGAAATTACCTGTGGAAGTTGATGGATTTGAGCAGGCGGATACCAATAAAACTAAAAACACCGGTAGTATGTAAATTTTTTTTATCATTTTAATGTATCCACAAGTGAAAAATCACTTAAGTCAATAACGTCAATGGAATTATCGATATAATTTAAAACATAAAGGTAGCGTTGATCCTGTGATAAAGCCATTGCAAACGGCCCGTTGCCAACACCTATCCTTGCTATAACGGATTCCGAATTCGTATTGATCACATATATTGAACCGGAATTCAAGCATGCTGCGTACAATGTGGATCCATCGGTGCTTAAAAGTAATGCATCAGGAGATTTTCCTACTTTTATGTATCTCTCAATAGTATTATCCGCCGTAGAGATGACTACGATACTATCAAGTCCTGTATAGCTCACGAAAAGCTTTGTTCCATCAGGCGTTATTACAGCATCTTTTGTTGCAGGTATTGCAGTAGCTGTACCTGTGCCGGGAAGGTTTGGTATATTTATTAAACCTGTTGAAGCTGTAGTATAGAAAGTAAAGTTATCACCCGTTTTATAAGGAAGATTGGGAGGGTATATGGTAAAATTTACATAACCGTTATCAGATGTGTACGGTATTCCTATCTGAGGGTGTTTTTGCATTAAACCTGAAACAGAACCTTCGGCATCAAAATCATTAGTTTCTGAACTAAATGTTATTGTCCATAATTCTGATTTTGTCTGGCAGTTTACGGTTTTAACAGAAGACATAGTTGCAGTATTATCGGGTGTAACAGTATTAAATACCGGCTGGCTGGCAGAACTGGGATACATTGGATTAAACTCGCACTGGTCATTCAATGATATTACCGAGATATTGTTATCATCACCCCGTGTTATATATCCGTACGTATCAGGTGCCTGGTTATTAACAGATATGGGGAATGGTATAACAGCAGCGAATAGCGGCAGAACGCCTGAGCCGTTATTTGTAAGATCAATCCTGTACAGCTCTTTTTTCTGATATGCAGAAACAACAGAAACATCATTTGATACCATATCGCATACCAGTAAGAGTTGATCTCCATTAACGTTCCCTGCCGACGTTATGGATATGGGATCCTGATCAACCGCAACACTTCCGGTGATTGCATTAACAGAGGTATCAAATATTAAAACCCTATTATTTGATCTGTCGGTAATCCATAAAAGTCCATTATCTGAAAGATATGAGCTGCCTAATAAAGATATATCAGAACCATTGTAGTTTAACTTTATTGCTCCGGTATAAGCAGGCTTGATTGGATTTGAAAGGGATATCTTTGAAATAAAGCTTGAGCAATATTTTGTATCTTGATTACTATTTACAACGTACAGCATGTTACCGGGCATCATTACCATAGAAACAGGACCATCCATTGCATTTGACGGGACCGGAGTACATTTGGGCGTATAAACGCAATCACTCAGGAAAAAAAACATAAGTATGGAGATACTAATATGCTTCATCAATATTTTTTTAATATATAATATTGCTGGCCTATGCTGAATAGATTGTTTACTGTCCAGTAAAGAACAAGTCCGGCAGGTAAACCCCAAAAAATTACAGTTAACATTATAGGCATAATCCATAACAGCATTCTTGTTTGTGTTTGATCCATTGTCATAGGCGTTAACAATTGCTGAAAGAACATGGAAGCTCCCATAATCAAAGGTAGTACGTGTATGCCTATTTGTTCGCCGTATAAACTGATAACAGCAATTGTATCCGGGACAGATAAGTTTTTTATCCACCATATAAAAGGTGCCTGTCTTAGTTCTATAGAATTGAGAAGTAGTTCATATAATCCTATAAAAACGGGTATCTGTATCAACATCGGCAGGCAACCGCCGAAAGGGTTTACTTTATTACTTCTATACAGCGATGTAGTTTCTCTGTATAATTTTTCTTTATCGCCCTTGTATTTTTCCTGTATTTCCTTGAGCTTTGGCTGCAGATTTTGCATTTTTTTCATTGATTTGTAGCTTATTTGACCAAGCGGAAATAAAACTATCTTTATCAATATCGTAAATATAACAATGGTCCAGCCGTAATTATGGATAAAGTTATTTAAAAATTTAAGTATATATAGAAATAGCTTTGCTATAGAATTTGCCCAGCCGAAATATAGAGTTTTACTCAGATTAAATCCTGCATTCCTTAATACATTGATATCTTTTGGTCCAAGGAAAACAAGATATGTCCTTTCGCAAGTTTTATTTTGGGCGATTGTTACAGGATTATAAATATAGGTAAATAATAATGGAATCATATTATCCTGTATTGTTCCTTTTGTTCTTGCCACATAAAGATGAGCTTTTTCATTATCGTTGTTTGTTATAATGACCTGTACAAAGTATCTGTTTTCAAGCCCAAACCAATCTATAGTATTGTAAAAAGATTTCGATAAATCCAAACTTTTTGCCTCTATGGTTTCCCTTGAATTGTTAAGCAAAAGTATGCCGTCGGAAATGTCGTATTTTGAACCAAGTTCACCTGTTAGTCCGCTCCAGTTAATGCCAAGCCTTTCTGTGATAGGATTTTTAGAGAGATTTGTAATTTCTATTTCAACCGTAGCTGTGTAAGAATTACCGTAGAATGATATTATCTTTTTTATATCGACATTGTTTCCTTTATATGAGCATGAGAGGCTTGCTCTGGCATTTTTAGAAACATTTATTGCAGATGAAGAGCATCTGTAATAAATCGAAGATGGAATAGAAAAACTTGAGCCCTCAAAACTCTCCCACATTGGATAAACTATGCCGGGTATGCTGCCTATGAGATCAACTGATCCGCTATTCTTGTTCAACCCAGTGCTGTATTTTAACAGCTTCCAGTGCTTAACTGTTAGATTGTTGGTTGAAAACTCAGCCTGATAGAGTGGGGTAGTTACAGTTATTATGTTACCTGTTATTGGGTTAGTATTATAAAATGATTTGATATTATTTTTTGAAATCTCTTCGCTTGCTAATGGTTTGGACGATTGCTGAACCGATTGTGCTTTAGCAGGAGGTTGGACAGTCTTTTGCTGTTGTTGAGCAAGGAACCATTGATATAGAAAAATAATAAGAAACGATACGGCTATAGCTAATAGGACTCTTTTTTCCATATTAAACTACCGGATCGTTCCCGCCGGGATGGAAAGGATGACATTTGAGTATTCTTTTTATAGACATAAAACCACCTTTTGCAATGCCGTATTTTTCTATCGCCTCAATTGAATATACAGAACATGTTGGATTAAATCTACAGGATGCGCCCGTCCATGGAGAAATTGTAATCCTGTATACTTTTATCAATTTAATAAATAAGAGACTCGTTAGCTTATTTAGCTTTTGTAAATAGTTTCGATAATTCATTATTTATATCATTATAATTAATCTTATCAGAGCCTTTTTTCGCAATAAACACATAATCTCTAACCGCAATCTTATCTTTATTAGTCCTGAAAAATTCCCTTATCAGCCTTTTTAACCTGTTCCTCTTCACTGCATTGCCTACTTTTTTACTTATTATAATCCCGAATCTTGGAAGAGGAAGATCATTCTTTCTGTATAGAATAATAAAATTGTATGTGTAAAGCTTTTTACCATTCTTTTTTATTGTCTCAAAATCATTATGAGATGTTAGTTTTTCTGTTTTAGATAAACCAAGTTTCTTTAAAATGGTTTATCACCTATTTTTACGGTAAGTTGATGTCTTCCTTTTGCTCTCCTTCTGCTCAATACTTCTCTGCCTGAACGTGTAGCCATACGTTCAAGAAAGCCGTGAGTCCTTTTTCTTTTTTTGTTATGCGGTTGATATGTTCTTTTCATATTTATTCTCCATTAATGATCTTGCATTAGTAAACATACACATTGTTTAATGTCAAGCAAGTTCCAATATCTTGGGAATATATTAACATGATTGAAGCCATTGTATTTTTATAATTGACATAATTAAATAACTTTCATATACGATAGAAACAAAATAGAAAGGAGGTATAAATAGTGGAAGAAAAAGAACGTTTGATCATCTTAAAACTTGCTGAGACAAATCAGGAAATAAAAAAATTATGGGAACAACATTTAGAATATGAGAAACGGTTAAAAGAGTTTGATAAAAAACCCTATCTTTCTCCGGAAGATGATACGGAGAGAAAAGAAATTCAAAAACTAAAACTATCGGGAAAGGATAAGATGTTTGAGATACTCTCAAAGAGTGGATTGAGGAGTAAATTGGATGAGAAGTGATGAATTCAAAGGTATAGAGAGGCTGCCTCATCGTGCACTCCTGCACGCAGCTGGCGTTGCAAGATCAGAATTTGAGAAGCCATTTATAGGCATTGCAACAAGTTTTACCGATCTCATCCCCGGACATGTCGGTATGAGAACCCTTGAAAGGGCACTTGAGAATGGTGTTTATGCAGGAGGCGGCAGACCCTTTTTATTCGGCATTCCGGGTATATGCGATGGTATTGCAATGGGTCATATAGGCATGCATTATTCGTTGCCGATTCGTGAGCTTATAGCCGATTCTATAGAGTCTGTGATAGAGGCGCACAGGCTGGATGGAATGATCCTGCTCACCAACTGTGATAAGATCACGCCCGGTATGCTTATGGCTGCTGCAAGGCTTGATATCCCCGCGATTGTGCTGACAGCAGGACCAATGCTTTCAGGAAGATCGGGAAGATATAAGAATGAACGTCTGGATCTTGTTCATGATGCATTTGAGGCTGTAGGCAGGTACAACAGGGGCGAGCTTACGGATGACGATGTTGTGGCTATGGAGATTGGTGCATGCCCCGGGGAAGGCTCGTGCCAGGGTCTTTATACTGCAAACACGATGGCATGTATTACAGAAGCACTCGGTATGTCTCTTTACGGTGCAGGTACGGCACTTGCTGTATCATCAAAAAAAAGGCATATTGCTTATGAAACGGGTAAACGGATAGTGGAATTAATAAATAACAACGTAACAGCAAGGAAGATTTTAACAAAAAATGCTTTCGAGAATGCCATTATGATTGATATGGCCCTCGGCGGATCAACTAATACCGTGCTTCATCTTACTGCCATTGCTTATGAGGCAGGGATTGAACTTCCTCTTGAATTGTTTGATGAGATCAGCAGCATAACACCAAGCCTAACAAAGATAAGGCCGTCAGGAGATTATATGATGGAGGACCTTGAGTATGCCGGCGGTATTCCCGGCGTACTTAACAGACTTAAGGATAAGTTAAAAGATAATCCTACAGTTTCAGGACAGTCAATTATTGAGATGGCCGGGAGAGGGACTGTTTATGATGATGATGTTATAAGGCCGCTTAATAAGGCTTATTCAGAAACGGGCGGTATTGCCGTATTAAAAGGAAGCCTGGCACCGGATGGGGCTGTTATAAAGTTGTCCGGCGTAAATAAAGCTATACAGTATTTTGAAGGTAAGGCAAAGGTATTTGATTCTGAAGAACTCGCAATGAAGGCGATAATGAAACGGGAGATCAAGCAAGGAGATGCAATTATTATAAGGTATGAGGGCCCGAAGGGTGGACCAGGCATGCGAGAAATGTTATCCCCAACATCCGCTATTTCAGGTATGGGCATGGGTGATAAGATTGCGCTTATTACGGACGGAAGGTTTTCCGGCGGAACAAGGGGGCTTTCCATAGGGCATGTATCCCCTGAGGCAGCTGCCGGCGGCATAATTGCGTTTGTAAAAGATGGGGATAGTATTATAATAGATTTAAAGAAAAAATCTATTGAACTTGACCTGAATAAAACGGAACTCGCAAAAAGGATGTCAGGTTTTAAGCCGCCGGAACCCAGATTTAAAAGAGGCTGGCTTGCAAGATACACAAAGCTTGTAACATCTGCAAATACGGGTGCGGTGTTAAAAGCTTGAGAGGATAGATAAAAATGAAGATGAATGGCGCAAAGATATTTGTGGAAAGTCTGAAAAAAGAAGGTGTAGACACAATCTTTGGATACCCCGGTGGAGTGGTGCTGTACATATATGATGAGCTTTACCACAGCGATATAAGGCACATTCTTGTCAGGCATGAACAGGGAGCGGCTCACATGGCTGACGGCTATGCCCGGGCCACGGGCAGGGTCGGTGTATGTCTTGTAACATCCGGTCCCGGTGCCACAAACACGGTAACAGGTCTGGCTACGGCATACATGGATTCTATTCCTATCGTTGTATTTACAGGACAGGTACCTACAAATCTGGTTGGGAATGATGCATTTCAGGAGGCGGACATCGTCGGCATAACACGGTCATGCACAAAGCACAATTTTCTTATTAAGAATGTTAAGGACATAGCAAAGACTGTAAAAGAGGCGTTCTATATAGCAAGGACAGGCAGGCCAGGACCCGTTGTTGTTGATATCCCGAAGGATGTTACGGTAGATTCAACTGAGTTTTTTTATCCCGATGATATTGAACTTCCAGGCTACAAGCCGACGTATGAAGGCCATACTGGTCAGATCAAACGTGCAATAGATATGATCCTTGATTCAAAAAAACCGGTCATATACACAGGCGGGGGTATTATAAGCTCAGGCGCATCAAAAGAGCTTTTTACATTCGCAGAGTTGTTAAATGCACCGGTCACAAATACTCTCATGGGGCTTGGAGGCTTTCCGGGCGAGCATCCTTTGTTTTTGGGTATGCTAGGCATGCACGGGACTTATGCGGCAAACATGGCTGTTACGCACACCGATATGCTAGTGGCAATAGGTGCAAGGTTTGATGACCGTGTAACTGGTGATATAAATGAATTTGCACCAGAGGCAAAGATTGTGCATATCGATATAGACCCGACATCCATCAGTAAAAACGTAGAGGTGGACATACCTATTGTAGGTAATGCAAAGAGCATCCTTTCTGAAATGAATAAGTTTTTAAAGCAGAATAAGAGGCTTAAAGGCTTTGTAAAAGAAATCAATAACTGGAAGACACTTATAAACCAGTGGAAGGAATCCCATCCGCTCACATACAAGGAGAACGGCAAGCTGAAACCACAGTTTGTAATAGAAAAGATTTACGAATTGACAAAGGGCAATGCCATTATAACAACGGAGGTCGGTCAGAACCAGATGTGGACAGCACAGTTTTATAAGTTCAGCAAACCAAGGACCTTTGTAACATCAGGCGGACTCGGGACCATGGGTTATGGTTTTCCCGCAGCCATCGGTGCAAAGGTTGCCATGCCAGATGCAGCGGTAATAGATATTGCAGGTGACGGGAGCATTCAAATGAACATTCAGGAGCTTGCAACAGCCGTGCAGTACAAGGTGAACGTTGTCGTAGCGATCCTTAATAATAACTATCTCGGAATGGTCAGACAGTGGCAGAGCCTTTTTTACGGCAAGAGATATTCATACACAGATATGTCTCATAAGCCTGATTTTGTAAAACTCGCCGATGCTTATGGTGCCAAAGGCTATTCAGTGGACAGGAAAGGTGAGGTTCTAACGGTATTAAAGGAAGCACTCAAGAGTAAACTCCCGGTACTGATTGATTTTCATGTTGAGGAGGAGGAAGACGTTTATCCTATGGTACCGTCAGGGGCTGCACTTAAAAAGATGTTATTGGCTTAGAGGTGAATGATGAGACATACAATATCGCTTACAGTGGAGAATAAATTCGGCGTACTTGCAAGAGTTGCAGGGTTGTTCAGCGGCAGAGGTTATAACATAGAGAGTTTAAGTGTTGCAGAAACACTGGATCCCTCCATATCTAAGATGACGATAGTAACCAACGGTGAAGACAAAATTGTAGAACAGATTTTAAAACAGTTAAACAAACTCATAAATACTATAAAGGTTACCGACCTCACTATCACAGACCATGTGGAAAGAGAGATGGTTCTCGTAAAGGTTTCGGCATCCGGAGAAAACAGGACAGAGGTATTAAGGCTTGTTGATATATTCAGAGGTAAGATCGTTGATGTAAGCCCAGATACGTTTGTAATAGAGCTGACAGGTGACGAAGAAAAGATACATGCCGTATTGAATCTTTTGAACCCTCTTGGTGTAAAGGATATTGTAAGAACAGGCAAGGTTGCCATTCAAAGATCCATACAGCATAATGACAAAGTCAACAGATAAAGCTTAAAACGACAATAAACATGATCAACATATCTCTTATTAGCCTTTCTTGTAATCCCAATGAAAGCCGGAATGGCAGCTCAAGAGGAAGATGACCCATAGATGGGAACGAAATTTAACAAAATCAAAATTTAGAATATAAAAGGAGGTAGCATGAAAGTTTATTACGATAAGGACATAGATATAAAACCGCTTAAAAACAAAACGATAGCCATTATCGGCTATGGAAGTCAGGGATTCGGACATTCCAACAACCTGAAAGACAGCAAGATGAATGTTATTATAGGCGGTAGAAAAGAAGGTAAATCATGGGCAAAGGCTGAAGCCGCGGGATTTAAGGTGTACAATGTTGCGGACGCCGTAAAGCAGGCTGATGTTATAATGATCCTGCTGCCGGATGAACTGCAGGCTGATGTTTATAAAAATGAGATAGGTCCAAACCTCAAAAAGGGTGCATATCTTGCATTTGCCCATGGCTTTAACATTCATTATGGTCAGATCGTTCCGTCATCCGATGTTAACGTGTTTATGGTCGCTCCTAAAGGGCCGGGTCATCTTGTAAGGGGTGAGTACACAAAGGATAGGGGAGTGCCGTCATTGATAGCAGTACACCAGGACCCATCCGGTGATACAAAAGAGATCGGGCTTGCCTATGCATCGGGTATTGGTGCAGGCAGGGCAGGCATTATAGAAACAACATTTAAAGAAGAAACAGAGACAGATTTGTTTGGTGAGCAGGCTGTACTTTGCGGTGGTGTTACATCGCTCATGCTTGGTGGTTTTGAAACACTCGTTAATGCAGGTTACTCCCCTGAGATGGCTTATTTTGAATGCATACACGAGATGAAACTCATTGTTGACCTTATATACGAGGGAGGTATGTCCAATATGAGATACTCGGTGAGTAACACAGCCCAGTTTGGAGATCTTACAAGAGGTCCGAGGGTTATAAACGCCGATGTTAAATGTGAGATGAAAAAAATACTTAAAGAGATTCAGGACGGCAGTTTTGCAAAGGAATGGATTCTTGAGAACAAGGCGAACAGACCAGTATTCAATGCACTTACAAGAAATGGTGAAGAGCATCTTGCAGAAAAGACCGGACAGAAATTGAGAGAAATGATGCCATGGCTTAAGAAAGAAAAGCTCGTGGATAAAAATAAAAATTAATCCCCAATGCAATGAAATTACAGGGGCTTAAAAATTTAAGCCCCTGTGCCTTGTTTAAAACAAAAAATCATCTAATTTAAGGTGGATCACAGGGTTGATCTTCTTTGGAGGAGAATCATACTCTTGATGAGAATGAACAGATTCTCTTATTGCATTTTTTGGGTTAAACAATCATGAAACAGGGCTTGATGAAGCTTTTGCTCTTACGATAAGGATTGCATTTACCTGTCCAAAACCATCATCCGTAAACATCCTTGCATGAGGATCGGATATAATCTTTTGTCCATTAACCTGATACACATACTGATAAATACCGGGTTTCAGCTTCAAGGTTACAATGAATAACCCTTTACCCGCTTTTTTCAGCATTATGGGCTTTTCACCCCATTTATTGAATGTCCCAAGGACAGCAACTGTTTTTGCTTTTGGTAGTACTACATTTAGTGTTACCCTGATCATATCGTTTCTTCCATGAACATAAGTGTAAATACCTGTACCGGCAAGTACCGTTATTAAAATAATAGCCGCGATCTTTAATAATTGTCTTACAATACTGCTTGATGATCCCTGTTCTATTGCGGCCATAACTTTATCCGTAAGACCTTCAGGGGCTTTTAATGTTGAATTTTGATCACGCATAAGCTGCAGGATGCCGAGCATCTTTTCATAATTTTCGCGCAATACGCTGTCGGTGCTCAGTGCTTTTTCAAAAGCCTCTTTCTCTGTACCTTTTAGTTCACCGTCTATATAAAGGTGTATACGGTTATCCATCCTTTTCCTCTTTGTATAAAATCTTTTTTAGCATATCTCTTGCCCTGAATACCCTTACTTTAACAGTCTCTGAACTTGTATTAGTAATATCGGAAATCTCATCATAAGACAATAATTCAACATGTCTTAAAAGAAAAGCCTCTTTATAAATGCCGGGCAAGTTATTTATAGCACTTTTCAATTGTGCGCCGAGTTCATTATTCATAACCATCTCTTCAGGCCCTCTCATATCATTAGACGATTCATAAGGATTATTATTACTTATACTGTCGAATTCTAAAGTGGTGAACCGTTTTTTATATTTAAGCTCATCTTTTACTCTATTTACAGCTATTGTTATTAGCCATGTAGAAAATTTAGATCGTCCCTCAAAACTGTTAATGGCCTTCCATGCCTTGACGAATGTCTCCTGTGTTATCTCATCTGCTATGTCCGGATTTTTTGTATAGCGGGATATAAGATTATAGATCATATCTTTGTATCTTTCCACTAACACATGGTAAAATTTTTTATCACCCGCCTTACAAAGGCTTATCAATTCTTCATCGGTCTTTGATGAATCCTGTTTAAGGGTTTTCTCAATGTTCATATTTTTATATTCCCCAGAAGTTTTGCCGGTGTCTCGAGTAAAAGCCTTATTTGTTCTTCTTCTGGAATAAATGTACTAAGCCTTTTGAATGCCTTCCTCAAAAGCTCTTTAATATGTATGGAATTATGCGTATCCGTTGCAATAATATCAATCATATTTTTCTCTAATAAGTATCTTGCTGTTTTCATAACGTCCAATCCATATAATCCTATGAGGCTGCCAAGGTTCATTTGTATAATGAAGCCTGCATCCTTTAACATGGATACCTTTTCAGGCTCGTATATAATGCTCATGTATCTTTCTGCATGTGCAATTATACATTTTAATCCCGTTTCATGGAGTTTTGTTACGTGATTTATTATATCACCAACAAAAGGAAATTCAACAAGGTATACCCCAGATTTACCCAAGGGGATAAAGTAATCATCATAGTTTTCAATGTCCGCAGACATGTCGAAATAGTTTTCAGCGCCTAAAAAAAGTTCATAGTTAATACCTTTATCTTGCAGACATTTTGAAAGCTCATTTAGCCTTGTTTGTGCCTTTAAGTGCAGATCGCTTTGATCCCTGCCGGGCATGTTGTGTGGCGTTGCATAAGATGTTGAAAAGCCCATACTTATAAGGGCATTGATCATTTCTAAGGATTCATCTGCCGATGATGCGCCGTCATCAATATCAGAAAGGATGTGTGAGTGAATATCGATGTACCCACTACTCATAAAAAATATTAGCCGGTAATGAAGACATTCACTTGATGATTACTAAATATCAAACCTGTGTATTTCATAAACCTATATCCTTTCTGTAATTCGCGCCTTCAAACACTATATTGCCAATGGATCTGTATGCCTTTTCCCTTGCTGATTCATAATCGGTACCTATACCCGTGATAGCAAGCACTCTTCCACCTGTTGTTATTATAGAACCTTTTTCTTTTTTTGTTCCGGCATGAAAAATAAAAGTATCCTTTTTTACTGCGTCTCTCAGCCCATTTATTATCTTACCTGTTTCCGGATGTTCAGGATAGTTTTTAGAAGCCATCACAACACACACAGATACTTCTTCTTTTGTTTTTATTGTTTCAGTAAATGTTTTGCCTTTTGCACTATCAACGAGTATACTTGAAAGATCGCTGATTATTCTCGGTATGATTGCCTGTGTTTCAGGATCTCCGAATCTTGCATTGAACTCAAGGACATACGGCTCGTTATCAACGATCATTAATCCGGTGTAGATTACGCCCTTATAAACTATACTTTCTTGTTTAAACGCATCCATAAGAGGGGTAATGATTTTATCAATCACCTTTTTTTCCATTGCGGGTGTTATTTTGTCGGACGGTGAAATAGAGCCCATGCCGCCGGTATTCGGTCCTTTATCCATATCGTTTAATCTCTTATAATCTCTTGCACTACCTAATTTAACAAAACCTTTTCCGTTTGATATGACAAAATAACTTGATTCAACCCCATTTAAAAACTCTTCTACAAGTATTTTTTTCCCGGCATCGCCGAAAATTCGCTGTTCCATCATCGCTTTTACTACAGCAATTGCTTCTTCTCTTGTATTAACAATAGAAACGCCTTTGCCCGCAGCAAGTCCGTCGGCTTTTATCACAGCAGGGTAAGATATCGTTTTTACATAATCTATAGCTTCATTGGAGTTATCAAACATTTCAAATCCTGGTTGCGGTATATGGTAATTGTGCATTATTTGTCTTGCAAAAAACTTGGAGGACTCTATCATGGCGGCCTGTTTTGTAGGTCCAAAAATCGTTAAATCGTTTTCATTGAATGCATCAACAATACCAAGAGATAAAGATATCTCAGGCCCGACGATTGTTAAGCTAATATGCTGCTCCTTTGCAAAATTTATAAGTCCGTTGATATCATCATGATTTATCTGTACACAGGTGGCAAGTTCATCGATACCTGCGTTACCAGGTGCACAGTAAATATTTTTGATACCATCCTGCTTTAATTTGTGGACTATAGCGTGTTCTCTTGCCCCGGAACCTACAACGAGAATATTCATAATTACCTCATTCCATATTATCCCAAAAGGTTGATTTAGTTTTTAACCGATTTTGTGAATTAATGTTTAAAGTGCCTTATGCCTGTAAATATCATGGCAATACCCGCTTCATCAGCTGCCCTTATTACCTCTTCATCTCTTATAGAACCACCCGGCTGAATGATTGCTGTAATACCCCCATTCGCAAGTACATTTAAGCCGTCAGAAAATGGAAAATACGCATCGGATGCCGCAACAGCACCTTTTGTACTGATATTTGATTTCATCAGGGCAATTTTTGCAGAGTCAACCCTGCTCATCTGTCCGGCTCCAACACCTATAAGCTGTTCGGATTTTGCTATAATGATTGTATTGCTTTTTGTATGCTTGCATATCTTCATTGCAAAGTCCATGTCTCTTAATTCATCTTTTGTGGGTTCCCTTTTCGTAACAACCCTTGCATTTCTAGTATCGGAAGATATATCATCTTTTGTCTGTATGAGCGTGCCAAAGGCTGTTTGCCGAAGTTCCATCTTAGTCCTGTCTATCAGATTAGAGGAGTATACTTTTATAAGCCTGAGATTTTTCTTCTTTGACAGTATTTCTATCGACTGCTTTGAAAATGATGGGGCAACGATAACCTCGTAAAATGTATCGGCTATGAGTTTAGCAGTATCTTCATCAAACTCCCTGTTTAACCCGATTATACCTCCATAACTTGATGCCGGATCTGTTTTGTACGCAATCTCGTAAGCCTTTGAAACTGTAGAGCCGATAGCAGCACCGCAGGGATTTGTATGCTTTATAATTATGCATGCGGGTTTATCAAATTCATGAGAAAGTGCATAGGCGCCATCCATGTCCAGTATGTTATTGTAAGAAAGCTCTTTACCTCCCAGCTGCTCAAATTTCACAGGCTCAAGGCTGTCATAATCAACGACCGTATAAAGTCCTGCTTTTTGATGTGGATTTTCACCATACCTCATGGATTGAACCCTTTGTAAAGTAAGATGCAAGTGTTCTATATTTTCCTTTTCCATTTTTTGATTGAGCCAGTTTGCGATAAAACTATCGTATGATGCCGTGTGATTAAAAGCCTTTGTGGCAAGCCTGAGTCTATCCTGTTCTGTAATGTCATCCTTCCTGATACGTTCAATAAGCCATTGATAATCTTCTGGATCGACTATGACGATTACATCCTTAAAATTTTTTGCCGCTGCACGAATCATTGATGGCCCGCCTATATCTATCATCTCAATAACCTCATCAAAAGAAGCGTTTTCTTTTTTAGTTGTTTCTTTAAATGGATACAAATTTACGATCACCATATCTATAAGGCTGATAGAATGCTCTTTAATGGATTTCATATGTGCATCATTTTTTCTTATTGCAAGTATGCCGCCGTGTATCATAGGATGAAGTGTTTTAACCCTGCCATCAAGCATTTCAGGAAATCCCGTATATTCTGAAACATCCGTAACAGGTATATTTTTATCTTTTAGAAATTTTGAAGTTCCGCCCGTGGACAATATCTCTATACCTTTTTCTTTTAATACCTTGCTAAGCTCCTCCAAACCTTTTTTGTTTGATACGCTTACAATAGCCTTTTTTGAAGACATATAAGTAACTCCTTCCTGTGAAATTAAGATGTATATTTAGCCTATATTTAAAACGTTAATAAAAGCAAGTTTTATAGAAAATGGTGCATTCTGCCTCTTATCTGAAGCTATATTGATTATAAAAATGGGACATACATAAATTAATTCTATTACAAAGATAAAAATGGGGGGTAAGATATCAAACGCCGTTGCATTTTTATGATTGATGGTATATTTCATCATAATTGCGCCCGTAGCTCAGTGGATAGAGCGTCGGACTTCGAATCCGCAGGTCGTGGGTTCAAATCCCACCGGGCGCATTTTTTTTCAAACAGTTAGCTGATTCCTGCATTCGTAAACCCTATACTGCTACCGTTTTTGCTACAACCTCATTTTGATTATCCAAAACTGCTACACTGTCTTGTAAATTCTGTGGAAAGAGATGGACTGCACCCTATGATTGGACAAAAATCAGATCAAAAAGTGAGCAAATTTAAGGCACTAAAACCAGGCTTTAAGCTGCATTATTATAACCCCCCCAAAAAAAAGAGGGCTTCCTCCCCCATTATTACTGTCTGTCTGCAAAGCTTGTGTACTTCCCATGCCCTACGATGATATATGCAAAAAACGAATGTTGCTTTTAAGGGATGGGTTGAATATGCGTTTCAGTAAAATATGTTACTGACCGCTACATATATTTGACAACTCAATGACCATCGGCTTTAAGCCGATGGGTTCATAAGTCTGCCGATTTGAAGTCGGCTTTAAAACAAGAAACAAAGAATATTAGCTCATGGTCTTCGCCCATTTCGTTGAAAGTTGCTTCGCCTGAAGGCGAGGGGTTTCAACCATCCCCGAAAGGGACACTAAATAAAGACGATATTAAAATTAAATATAATGTTATTAGCTACAATGAAGGAAGGTCATTATTTTATTGTACTGATGTCAGACGACAGTGAATACTGTACCAAAAACGGACGTTTTTGGTACAGGAGAGCATTGTTTATAGTTGTCTATCAATTGCGCGATCTTAATCTCGGCCTGTGTCAAGAGCTTATAGTCAAGTTTCTTAGGGGCTATATTACACCATAGGCCCAAAACACGCGACCGGCACATGAAAACTATTAATGATGTTCCCATTATCAACAAGGATAAAAATGTTTTTATCAGTACTGTACGTATTGGTTTCATTGCCCACCCATACCGTATCATTCAATGGTGATATTGCTATATAGGTAATACATCTCAGGTTCTTGAAAGTTAATTGCTTGATTAGACTACCGTAGGGATCAAGCACATCTATCTTGTTGTTGCTTCCGATCCATACATTCTCTGTTTTGGGAGATACAGCCATTGTGGATACATAGATATCAAGATTTTTATGAAATTTGACAGCATCATTCGGCGACAACGCAAGTACGGTTGTTGTAGCAGGGTTCCCCATCCATATATCATTTGTGATCGGATTTACGACTATCCATTTTTCGTTTGTACCACAACCTATAATATATGGACTAAAAGATTCTAAAATGTTTACAGGATAAGGTTCGTATACAAGTCCTGTAAATGAGTATCCTGACAAATATCCGGGTGACCATGCGCATACAGTACCGTTGATAGGCGAGATTGCGATCTTCACTACGTTAAAAATCCATCCGCTATACGATGTAGGATTTCCGGGCACCGTAAAGGACGTTAAAGTTTGGCCGCTTACATTTAAAGCCTCCAGCATGGTATTACTAGTGCTGCTTAATCCGCCGGCCCAACCTATATCCGCAGATGGTGAAACCTTTACAGAGGTTGACTCATAAAAATCTGTAGTTGTTTGTGTTACAAAATTATTCTGTGAGTTAGATATCGTTAAAATAGAAAGGTACCCGTAAAAATCGGAAGTGACTTCCCATATATCGTTATTGTTCTTAGAAATGTCTATCATGTCTGAAAACGTCCCCTCTGGATTTAAAGCCCCCCCATTAAACTCATTAATAAATATTATATTGCCCTGCGGATCGATCGCTAATAATTGGTTGAAGCCTAATAAATAAGCAGTACCGCCAGTGGAAAAAACGATTGAATGTGGTCCACAGTAACTAGGCCCTTCATCCAGATGGCCATAATGAAACATACAAATACCCATAGAAAACTGTGCTTAGTGCCGCTTTGCATATTTCGCTACCTCCAAGAAGATAGTAACTGCCAGCAATAGGACCCACGAGGCCTGCAGGATGTTGTAATTACCAGTTTCCGCCGCCAATCCACTGCGGGCCCTTGTAAGGCCGATACTGGGAACCTTGTGCAATGCCAAGAAGCTCTGTCACGGTGTTGCTACCAGCGTTAATCACCCAGCCGTTTCCGTGTGCATCTATGACCATGCCAACCGGGGCAAGCCCTACATCATATGTTCTGACGATGCCCTTGTCTGCGGTTAACGCGTTAACCTTGTCGTTGGTACTGTCGACCACCCATACGGTTCCCGAGAAGTCCACTGCCATATCGCACGGACATGTTCCCATGGTATAGGTTGCGATTGGCGTACCGCCAGGCGCCATCTCCATGACATCATGGTCCCCCTGTATCCAAAGGTTTCCCGACGGGTCTATAGCAACATGGTCAGGTTCCGCGTTCGTGCCGTACGTGCCTGAAGTGATCCCGCCTGAGCCTATCCCTGTAACCGTGTTGTCTCCATAGTCCACGACCCATGCATTGCCTTTGCTGTCGATTGCTATCTCAGTTGGAGTTACACCGACACCAAATGTGCCCAGGGATGTACCCGTAGGACTCAGGACACTCACGGTGTTATCTCCGGTGTTTGATACCCAGATATCGCCCCTTGCATCTATCACAAGATCAACAGGATTGACGCCCATAGTATACGTACCGAGAAGGCCACCGTTCGAATTCAATTCGGTCACCGTGTCAGTTCCATTAGCTATCCACTCGTTACCAGCCGCATCTATGGCAATACCAAGAGGGTCAAAGCCAGCATTGTAGTCCCCTATGGTACTTCCCGAAAAGCTTAGCTCTTTGATAGAACTATTTTGAACGCTTGTTACCCACACATCGCCTTGTGCATCGATTGCAAGGTTAGAAGATGATGGATCAACAGGATAAGTGCCGATAACGCCCTGTGAATCGTTTAATTTTGTAACAGTATTATCCTTGTAATTAAGGATCCACACATTGCCCGAAGAATCCGCTGCAATTTTAAAGGGGAAATTACCTACAGAAAAGGTCCTGACGTTTTGTGCATTACTGGACGTGTGGCTGGCCGGACAGCCTGTCAATATGAACAAGGCTATGATAAACAGGGGTAACAGCTTGAGCATGTAACTTTTCATGAGTGCCTCCTATAAAAACTTTATGGGTATATCACCCGCGATGGTGTAACGTCGCCGTTAATTGTGCTTGCATTATCAAACACGAGAATACTCCCGGGTTCTTTGATACCTTGATGGGTTATATAGAGTTGATCGGATGTTGAATCAACCCAAAAAGGTCCCCCTAATCCCCCTAATACTTGAGTTGCAGTAATCTTACGAGTAGGAACTACGTTCCCATTTGCTATAGTCGCATCTGTAATTACAAAAACACCAGCGCTGACATAACCAGATGTCACATAAAGCTGATTAGATAGAGAATCTAACCAAATCCAGCATGGTAAACCGTAAAAATCTGTTGAGCTAATACTGCGTGCAGGAGCTACGTTTCCATTCGCCGTACTTGCTTGGGTAAATACAAGAATACTGGTGTTGGAGTAACCAGACGCTACATAAAGCTGATCAGAATTAGAGTCTAACCATAAGCTTGTAGGATAATTTAATTCAGTTGCCGCCCCAGAAATGACACGAGCTGGAGTTACATCACCACTCATTGTGCTTGCGCTGGTAAATACGAGAATACTATTATTAGATTCTCCAACATATAGTTGATCAGAGTTAGAATCCAGCCATAAATCTTTAGGGCCATTTATTGATGTTCCAGAGATGACACGAGCTGGGATTATATTACCGTTTATTGTGCTTGCATTAGTGAATACATAGATCTCATTAGTATATTGAGAAGCAATAAACAATTGATTCGATGCCTTATCCAGCCACAAATTCCAAAGCCCCCAGTAAGATGTCGATGGAGGTTTTATTTGTAAAGATATTATACGAGCTGGAGTTACATGACCATTTGCTGTGCTTGCATCATTAAACACAAGGATGTTATTTCCCTTGAGCACATAAAGTTCGTTTGCCCCCGCATCATACCATAGACTTATTATAAAAGGAGAAGGCTTGTATTCATACGTAGACGGACATCCATAAAATAAGCCCACAACAATAAATAGCAAAAGCAGGTATATTTTATTGTTTTTCATATATCTTTCTCCGTAGTATAAATATCCCTATAAGAAAGATATAGACCAAGAAATCGTAAGGACCTGTAGAGGAGTCAGATATATTACATGTCCAGCCCCCTGAGCCAGAACCTGTTTGTAATGGTGGAATAGCACGGCACTGATTACACGTTCCACTCGGATGTATCCATACATCTATTGGTGCCCAATACATACCGGGTATTGTGTGGGAAGAATAATATTGCCTGCTGTAACAACAGGATGCGTGCCACTGGCAGTGAACAATGAACCAACAATTTCTACATCTCCGCTTACGTTAAACAGACCATTGTTTTTAAGATTTCCATTTGTATGAAGATTTGCTCCTGCGCCGTAGGTAATGAAAGAATTGGTTGATTGAATACTTCCTCCTACCAGAACGCTGTAACTCGAAGCTTGTGCTATACCAGAAAAGAATAATAGACTAACAAACAACCCAAGAACAGCACACTTTACTGTATGTGAGTGTGTGTGCCGCACACCTGCAAAGCTTTTCATCAGGCCCTCCCAAATTTAATTATTATTTATATATTTAACTCATTGCCGGGTTTTAAAAACTTAAAAAATCTGTTTCCGGAGGTGAATGGAGTAGCTTTCACATTCGTAATTAACAATTACAAACAATCACAGCTCTTAATAATTGTCAAGAATCATTGGATTTTTCCGAGTACGGAGGATAATCGGCATCAAAAGCGGGACAATCTGCGGGCAGGGCAGCGCCTTGGATGGGATGTTTAAGAGGTGGTAATGAGGTCTTGGTGGAGCCCTCACTGATACCGTATAGTATATGGAAGCCATTTGATGACATAATCTTTCTTATGGGAGCCCCCAGGAAGCTTTCCGTTTCGTGAGCTGCCTCCTTATTCCCCGCTGCTTTATCATCTTTTGTTTGAAAGCATACGTTTGGCACCGATTACTCTATTTTCGGCCTTTTGATAAGCAAGATCATGGACTCCCAGAGAAATAATAAAAACCGTATGTAGCTTCGCTTCGATAATATAGCACAACCTATAGGCAACATTACGACTCTTAAGATCATAAGCGTATACGTCTTTTAAATACCCTTTTTTGGGGCGGCCGGCGGTATACGGATTATTTTTGATAGCGTGGAACGCTTTATCAAGAATATCGGTACGGAGATCGGGATTGTCTCGTAGCAGTTGCTTGAAATCCTTTTCTGCAGGTCGGTATATAAGGAGATCGAAAGGCGTCATTTTTTACGTGCGTACTTTTCCCGAAATTCTTCCTCGGAAAGAAACGAGCTTTTCTTCAGGCTGATTGCAGCCAGACGCTCATGGATAACTTCATCCTCCGGTCTGCCCTGAACAAGGAATTGCAATCCTCTTTCAAGAGAGCGCCGCAGCACCTCGGATTCACTTATATCGAGAAGACGCGCAAGCTTCCTCGCCTCTCCCATCTGAGAAACGTTCAAACGTACGGACACAGCCACTTTATTGGACATAGACATCTCCTTTGTATTACAAATGTATGACAATATTGGGCTTTCGTCAAGTAGATGAAGGCCGAAAATAAGAACTACCGGGATTCATACATCACTCATACTCATTTTGGGTATTATATTTGCTAAGGAAGTTGGGTTAATGCCCTGCAGGATGCCTATTCTTTAGTATAGGGGGTGGGTTTTTTTGTACAGCTTTCAGATCACTTTTAAGGTGTACAGGCGATTGTGT
Source organism: Deltaproteobacteria bacterium (assembly GCA_023382265.1). Lineage (NCBI taxonomy): Bacteria > Pseudomonadati > Myxococcota > Myxococcia > Deltaproteobacteria bacterium. The sequence continues at coordinate 82,979 of JAMCPX010000015.1, forward strand.
TCAGATCGGAGTAATTAACCGCGCTGAGAGCCGAGGGGGTAAGAGTGATGTCAATGTCATCACTTGAAAAGGTCTCAGCTATATCCCATCCATTATCCAGATTCTGATACGGCAATTTTTTATCCGCATATCGGTGCTTCAGAAATCTCTTCTCATAGTAGCATATGCAATAAAAGTACTATTGAATTGATTGTATAATTTGAGTCTGTCCAATACCACCATTATCAATATGGTTAAATATAAAATTTAAGATAAGCTTGACTTGTATACAAATGCATGGTTATGAATGAATAATCATTCATTAAGGAGGCAATATGAAAGATAATGGTAGAGAGGCTGTGATTGTAGCAGCTGCAAGGTTGCCTATAGGCAGAGCTAAAAAAGGGGTTTTTGTTAAAACAAGGCCCGATGACTTATTTGCTACTGCAATTAAAGCTGTTTTAAAAAAATTACCAGCATTCGATTATAAGGGAATTGAAGATGTACTATGCGGCTCGGCATTTCCAGAGGCTGAAGAAGGGATGAATGTAGCAAGGGTAGCTTCAATCCTTGCCGGACTGCCGATAGAAGTGCCAGGGGCAACAATAAATAGATTTTGCGGTTCAGCCATGACTGCACTTCATAAAGCAGCGTATGAAATTATGGGCGGTGCCGGTGATATATTTATTGTCGGAGGAACAGAAAGTATGACAATGATACCAATGACGAGCAACAAACCAACACCAAATATAAGATTTGTTCAAGAAGGCACTACACTGCCGAATGTTTACATATCAATGGGTGAAACGGCAGAGAAAGTTATAGATAGATATGGAAATAAATATAATATTACAAGAGAAAGTATGGATAAGTTTTCTTATAATTCTCACGTAAAAGCGATAAATGCCCAGGAAACAGGAAGATTTAAAGATGAGATGGTTTCTGTAACAGTTAATCAGGAAACTGGTGATGTCGATATATATGACGGTAAAAATGTTCCCAAAGGATGTTTTTTAGTAAATAAAGACGATTGTCCCAGGGCAGACACAACCGTTGAAACACTCGCAAAATTAAAACCTGTTTTTAGGATAAATGGCAGGGTTACTGCCGGTAATTCTTCGCCAACAAATGACGGGGCTGCTGTAATGGTGTTGATGTCCTCATCAAAAGCAAAAGAGCTTGGTATAAAACCGCTTGCAAAAATCAGGGCAACAGCGGTTAGGGCATTGGAGCCGGAGGTTATGGGTCTTGGACCTATATACGCTACAAGACGAATACTTGAAAGGGCAAAGATGAATGTAAAAGACATTCAGCTAGCAGAAATAAACGAGGCTTTTGCTTCTCAATCGATAGCGTCGATAGAAGAACTCGGTTTTGATCCAAATATAGTAAATGTAAATGGCGGGGCTATAGCATTAGGGCATCCACTTGGGATCTCGGGTGTAAGGATACTTACAACACTGTTGTATGAGATGATCAAGAGAGACCTTAACATAGGTCTTGGCACAATGTGTATCGGTGGTGGTCAGGGTATAGCTACTATCTTAGAAAGATAAAAAACAGGAGGCATATAATGACCTATCAAATAAAAAAAGTTACAATAATAGGTGCAGGTGTAATGGGCGCGGGTATTTCCGCACATCTTTCGAATGCTGGTATATATTCATATATGCTTGATATAGTACCAAGAGAGCTCACGGATGACGAAAAAAAAGCAGGATTAACATTAAAAGATCCAAAGGTAAGGAATAGACTTGCCCTTTCCGGTATTGAGCACATAAAAAAATCAAAGCCTGCTTTAATATATTCGCAGAAAGATATCTCATATATAACGCCAGGTAATATCGAGGATAACCCTGATTTTATAAATCAATCAGACTGGGTTATTGAGGTGGTAACAGAAAGACTTGATATAAAGAAAAAGGTTTTTGACCTTATTGAAGCAAAAAGAAAGCCGGGTTCAATAGTATCATCCAACACTTCCGGTATAAAACTAAAAGACATGTCAGAAGGCAGAAGTAAAGAGTTTAAAGAACACTTCATGATAACGCACTTTTTTAACCCTGTTAGGTATATGAAATTGCTTGAATTTGTAGTTGGAGATGAAACAAAAAACGAAGTAGTGGCATTTATGCACGATTTTGCAGAAAATGTACTCGGTAAAGGGGTTGTTTTTGCAAAGGATACGCCCAATTTTATAGCAAACAGGGTTGGGGTTTATTCAATGCTTGATACCATGAAAACAATGGCAGATGAAGGCTATGGCATAGATGAAGTTGATGCAATAGTCGGAAAGCCGATGGGTAGACCTGGAAGCGCTGCGTTTGGGACAGGTGATCTGGTAGGTCTTGATACACTAGTTCACGTTGCTGATAATGTTTATGAAAACACCCCAAATGATGAGAAAAGAGATGTGTTTAAGGTCCCGGAATTTATAAATAAAATGGTAGAGAAGGGCTGGATAGGAGATAAGGCAGGACAGGGATTTTATAAAAAAATAAAAGATGAAAAGGGAAGAAAAAAACTTGTTCTTAATTATAACACAATGGAATATAAGGACTCTCAAAAATTCAAGTATGATTCTCTCGGTATGGCAAAGAATGCAGAAACACCGGAAGAAAAGATCAAGATACTGTCTTATGCAGATGACCGGGCATCTAAATTTGCGTGGAAAGTAACAAAAGATACATTGGTTTATTCTTTAAACAGAATACCAGAAATAGCCGATGATATCGTTAATATTGATAATGCAATGAAATGGGGTTTTAACTGGGCACTTGGTCCTTTTGAAACATGGGATGCAATCGGCGTGAGGGAATCTATTGAAAAGATGGAGAAAGAAGGAGTAAAGGTTCCGGATACCATAAAAAGGGTAATAGAAAGGGGTTACGGAAGGTTCTATGTTGATGTTGGTGGTGAAAAATATTATTTTGATCTAAAAACAAATACATACAAACCAATTACAAGAAGAGATAATATCATATCTCTCGATAGCTATAAAAAGAAGGGTTTGATTCTAAAAGAAAATGGTAGTGCCGGAATTATTGATATCGGGGATGGTGTTATATGTGTGGAATTTAATTCGAAGATGAATGCCATAGATGATGATATCATAGCGATGATGAATAATGGATTAGATATGATTGAATCACGCAGAGATGTTGTGGGTATGGTTATTGCAAATGAAGGTGATACATTTAGCGCAGGTGCTAATATATTTTTAATATTAATGGCAGCACAGAATAAGGACTGGAAGTCATTAGAAGCTTCGATAGATGGATTACACAATGTTAATATGAGGATGAAATATGCGCCAAAACCAGTTGTTGCAGCGCCGTTTAATATGGTACTTGGCGGCGGCTGTGAGGTAAGTATGCATGCTCACAAAATAAGGGCGTATGCAGAACTCTACATGGGACTTGTTGAATTGGGTGTTGGTGTAATACCGGCCGGCGGCGGTACAAAAGAGTTATACTTAAGGGCGCTTGGTGATAATGTTGTAAAACCGGATCCAATAAAAGCTGCTATTCACACATTTGAGACCATAGGTATGGCAAAGGTTTCAATGAGCGCAAAAGAAGCAATGGAACTGTATGGATTTTTAAAACCAAGTGATTATATTACTCTTAACAAAGATAATTTGATATATGATGCAAAACAAATGGTACTTGCAATGGTAAGAGAAGGATTTAAACAGTCAAAGCCAAAGATCGATGTTCCCGTTTCAGGGAGGGAAGGTATTGCTACTCTAAAGTTGGGTGCAAGAAATCTTAAGGATGGCGGTTATATATCGGAGTATGATGAATTTATTGCCAACAAACTTATAAATGTCATAAGCGGTGGAGATGTTCCGCCGGGAACAATTGTTACAGAAGATCGTTTAATAGATCTGGAAAAGGAAGCATTTTTAAGCTTGTGTGGTCAGCAAAAGACACAGGATAGATTACAGTACATGTTAATGAATAATAAACCCCTCCGCAACTAAAAAAACGGTGCAGATCTCGGTCCCCTCCGCGGGTCTGCACCACCCCTCTTCTGTTGGTTAACATTGAAAGATGGACTCTTTAAATCTTGAATTTTGATATTATGAATACCAAGAAGTTTTCCTTATACCAGTTTCTTTATAAGCTAATTAATACCGTAAAACATTAGTCCATTTTTGAATTTTAAATGACAATTGAAATAATTTTAATTGACATTGAATTAGGAAACCCTTATAAGAAAAAATTAAATAAAAAAAATGGTATGTATCATTAATCCAGAGGAAAAAGGTAATGATTAATAAGATATTAGATGAAATATGGAGATTTTTCAGTTCGGTTAAATTAGCTGTATTTATAATACTTGTGATAGTGGCAACGTCCATTATCGGCACTGTTATTCAACAGGGACTGCCAACGCAAGCCTATATTCAGCAGTTTGGTGAAACAGGTTATAGAATACTGAATTTTTTTGATATCTTTGATATGTATCATTCATTATGGTTTGAGCTATTACTGATACTTTTAATTGTAAATGTAATTGTATGCAGCCTGGAAAGGCTCCCTTCTATTTTTAAAATGTTTTCCGATCCAAAGTTACAAATCCCTTTAAATGGGTTTGACTCATTTAAAGACAAACAAACTATTAAGTATGAAGGTCAGCCTGAACAGATTGTTGATTCTCTTAAGAATAAGCTTAAAATGATATATAAAGAGCCAATCCATACTACCACGAAAGATGGTGATTTTTTATATCTTGAAAAGGGGCGATTTGTAAGGTTTGGCCCTTATGTAACACATCTTAGCCTGATTCTTGTATTCATAGGAGTACTTGTCGGCGCATTTTATGGTTTTGACGGGTATGTTAATCTGAGTCCAGGGGATTCGACGAAAGTAGTCCAATCCTTAAGAGGCAGCAAGATGATCAACCTGCCGTTTACAATCACATGCAATAAGTTTAATGTTGAATTTTATAATTCGGGTGTCCCAAAAGCCTATAAGAGCGATCTCAGCCTTTTTATAAATTCAAATGTGGTTGCGCACAAGGTCATAGATGTAAATCAGCCGTTGACATACAAGGGTATTACGATTTATCAAGCCTCTTATGGCCAGACAGGCGCGAGTAATTTTGATCTTATAGTAGATGATAAACAAAATGATGAAAAAGATAATGTGCTTCTTAACCTCAATCAATCCTATCACGTAGGAAATAACTCATACATAAGGGTACTTGATTATTCGGCTAATTACCAGGGGTTTGGACCAACTATACTTGTTGGAGTTTATAAAGGTAATAAGCTAAAGAACACAACAATCTATCTGGCAAAATATCCTGATTTTCACGGGGCAGAAGCGATTGACGGGTATAAGATACAATTTGTAAAGGCTAATACAAGTTTCTATACGGGTTTACAGGTAGCAAAAGATCCGGGTTCATATTATGTGGCAACCGGGGCAATCTTACTTGTCATCGGTTTGATCATGTCTTTCTTTGGTTACAGACGAAGGATCTGGATATTCGTATCTTCGGAAAAAACAGGAAACTTGTTAATTGCAGGGGTCTCGGATAGAAACAAGGTATCTTTTGAGTATGAATTCAGCAATCTTGTAAATGAAATTAAGAAAGGAGTAAAATAAAATGATGCACGCACAGCCCCATTTAAATACTTTATTGTTAAGCATTGCAACTTTTGTATATATAGGAGCAATGTTTTTATACCTTTTTGGTTTAGTGTTTAAAAAGAAATACCTTGATATAGCCGGGTTTGTTGTATTTATAAGTGCGTGGCTTATTGAAACGGCAGGACTTATAGCACGATGGATTGAATCATATCACCTTCAGTATGGTCATATACCGATAACGAATCTTTATGAATCTCTTATATTCCTATCGTGGACAATTGCACTTATGTATATCATTGTTGATTTAAAGTATAAGATCAGGAAGCTTGGTTTTCCTATATCTCTTACAGCGTTTGTATTTATGGCTTACGCATCATTATCCCCAAATGTGAGTGACAGGATAGAGCCGCTTGTTCCTGCACTAAAAAGTAATTGGCTTTTTGCGCACGTTATAACAAGCTTTTTCAGTTATGCCGCATTTGCGGTTGCATTTGGTGCCTCAATATTTTACTTAATAAACGACTGGTACATTAAGCATACAAACGGCAGGAGCCTGTCTTATCTGCCTTCACCTCATATACTTGATGACATGAGCTATAAACTTATCGGGATTGGTGAGGTGTTACTCGCCATTGGGATTATAACCGGTGCTGCATGGGCTGATTATGCATGGGGCAGATACTGGAGCTGGGATCCTAAAGAAACATGGTCTTTAATCACATTTCTCGTATATCTTGTTTATCTGCATCTTAGATACGGCTGGGGATGGCACGGGAAAGCAGCAGCAATCTTTTCGATAATTGGATTTTTGTTTGTCATATTTACATATCTGGGAGTTAATCTTATTTTATCAGGGCTCCACAGTTATGGAGCAGCATGAGTATAGAGGCTAAATGGCGTAGTTCGTATTTCATACAGTTATTATAACAAAAACTCAAATACATTAGCCATATAGGACACAAACATTGATATTTTATTATAGGGACGATTCGGTGAACCGCCCTGTTTTAGCCGGTCCATTGTGCTGGTGTTGCAGACGAATCACGGTGCTGAATGAACAAAAAAACTCGCCAATTGTATAGTCGTGGTTAACTGATTTTATATGCATCAAGCCCCCATCGTAGTCCTTTTCATTGTTTTTATACTCATATCAGTAAGGAATATTCTTAACATAAAGCTTGAGATATGGCAAATAATGCTTGGCGGTGCAGTTGTTGTTATACTCACAGGCTCTATAAAGCCTTATGAGGCAGTCAGTGCAATTGACATGGATGTAATGTTTTTTTTGTTTGGTATGTTTGTTATTGCACAGGCTCTAGAGAAGAGCGGTTATATCAGCCACATCTCTTATGGATTGTTCAAAAGGACAAAGAATGAAGCTCAACTCTTACTCTACGTGTTATTCATCTCAGGTATTGCATCCGCATTTTTGATGAATGATACTATTGCCATAATAGGTACGCCCGTCGTGCTGCATCTGGCAAGAAAACATAAAATATCTTCAAAACCGCTCTTGTTTGCCCTTGCATTTGGAGTGACAACAGGCAGTATGCTTAGCCCTATCGGCAATCCTCAAAATCTGCTTATTGCCGTAAAGGGCGATTTTAAAGAGCCGTTCACCGTATTCTTTGAATACCTCTTCATACCAACACTTGTAAGCCTTTTTACGGCATACCTCATAATAAGATATTTTTATAATGAAGATTTTCACGAAAGGGTATTAAATCATTCTCAAGAGCCCATTAAAGATCACAATTTAAAGATACTCAGCAAGGTTTCATTATGCATAGTTGCCGTGCTTATCATATCAAAGATCTTTATATCTTACACAATAAGAGGTATGGATTTCAGACTTACGTATATTGCAATTTTGGGAGCTTTACCAGTTTTAATGTTCAGCAAAAAACGATTAAAGATACTCAGAGATGTTGACTGGCATACGCTTATTTTTTTTGCAGCCATGTTCGTTTTAATGAAGAGTGTATGGAACACGGGATTTTTTCAAAAAATGATTTCAACCGAAGACTTGAATATAACCTCAATCGGCTCAATCCTCATCATAGGGATTGTTGTGAGCCAGTTGATATCTAATGTTCCGCTCGTTGCCCTGTATTTGCCTATACTTATGCATACAGACCCATCGTTTAAGAATTATATAGCGCTTGCGGCGGGAAGCACACTCGCCGGTAATCTTATGATCCTTGGCGCTGCAAGCAACGTGATTATTATCCAGAATGCAGAAAAGAATCATGATAATGCAATCAGCTTTATTGAATTTATCAAGCTCGGAATACCTTTAACGTTTGCCAATATAGTGATCATTTATGTCTGGCTTAAATTATTGTGTCCTTTTTGATAAAATGAAATTTTAAAGAGTTATCCTGCAGGCATATAGCAGTATTGAAATAACAAGCAGATTTTTCTATTGCATTTTTGGGTTTATAGAGTATGACTTTTAACTCAATTTCTATTATGCTTTGTTTTCCGAAGGAGGGAAAATGACACAATTCAGACTTGATGGTAAGGTGGCGCTTATTACGGGTGCAAGCCGCGGCATTGGAGAACACATTGCGAGAGCGTTTGTAAAAGCCGGCGCAAGGGCAGTGCTCTCAAGCAGAAAACAGGCTGATCTGGATAAAGTATCACAATCCATAAACAGAGCCGGCGGCGAGTCGTATGCAATTGCAGCACACGCCGGGAAGATGGACGATATAAAAGCACTCGTTAGAAAGGCAATAGAACATTATGGGACAATCGATATCCTTGTTAATAATGCGGGTACAAATCCGGTATTTGGTCCTATTATTAATGTAGATGAAAAGGCATGGGACAAAATATTTGAGGTCAATCTGAGAGGATTTTTCTTTCTGAGTGCAGAAGTAATGCCGGTCATGATGAACAGAGGCGGAGGCGTGATCATAAATATGGCATCGGTTGCAGGCATCAAGCCCGATATTGGACTCGGAGCATACAGTATAAGCAAGGCTGGCGTCATTATGCTAACCAGAGTACTCGCAAAGGAATGGGCACCTATCAATATCAGGGTGAACGCCATAGCTCCCGGTATAATCAAAACCAAATTTGCAGAGGCACTTTATAATGACCCGATCATTGCAGAAGAGGCACTGAGAGGACTTGCAATCAAAAGATTGGGCGAACCGGATGATATCGCCGGTACTGCAATATATCTTGCATCGGATTCATCGGCTTATGTTACAGGCCAGACCATTGTGGTTGATGGCGGTGGAATCATGCGATAGCTGTTACCCATGACGGGCAGAACGTCCGTAACACATTTATTGAATGTATGCGGCAGTGAATAATAATAAGGACAATAGAAATAATAAGGCTATGAAAGCGGCAGAGTTAAGCAGTATAAATAAAGAATAAAATGATTATACTTGGAATAGAAAGCTCATGCGATGAAACGGGTGTTGCGGTTCTTCGAGACGGAAAGATCGTTGTTGACATCATCTCAAGTCAGATAACAGTACACGGCAGGTTTGGGGGTGTTGTTCCCGAGTACGCCTCAAGAATGCAGCTTGAGGCCATTGGTCATCTAACAGAACAGGCATGCAGGGAAGCACATATAAGATTGCAGGATGTGGATGGTATTGCTGTTACAATAGGACCCGGCTTGATTGGCTCGGTACTTGTAGGACTCAATTTTGCAAAAGGGATTGCATACGCGATCGATAAACCTTTAATAGGCATTGATCATGTTCAAGCTCATCTATTCTCTCCAATGATAGAATTCCCGGACATACATTTCCCATACGTAGGGCTTGTTGTTTCAGGTGGGCATACAGAGCTTTATACCGTAAAAGATTTCCGTGAGGTAGAGCTGAAAGGGAAAACGGTTGATGATGCAGCAGGTGAGGCATATGACAAGGTTTCAAAAAGCCTTGGGCTTGGTTATCCCGGCGGTCCTGTTATAGATAATATCTCAATGCAATCAAAGATACAAAAAAAAATAAAATTCCCGATGGCTCTTATGATAAAAGATAATTATAACTTTTCATTCAGTGGTATAAAAACAGCAGTTATAAGGCATATAAAAAAGATTGAGCAACCTTTAAAGCAAGAAGATACGACACTGATAGCATCAAGTTTTCAGGAGGCAGTGCAGAATGTTCTTGTTAAGAAAACTATAGCTCTTGCGGAGCAAACAGGCATAAATAGTATTGCTGTTTCCGGCGGCGTGGCTGCCAATTCAAGATTAAGGCAGCTATTTGACGAGTACAAAAAATCCTTTAATGTGTACATACCCCGTACAGACTTATGCACGGATAATGGCTCAATGATTGCATTTCTCGGGTATCAATTGTACAAGCTTGGTAAGGTAAGTAATATAAATATAGATGGCTATGCAAATAACACGCGCATTCCTGAAGGAACTTGAGCTTCAGCCCCACAGATCACTCGGGCAATACCTGCTCGTTGACGAGCAGGTGGTCAAAGATATCGTAAATGCATTAAATATATTACGGGATGATGAAATCGTCGAAGTAGGTTCCGGAATCGGTGTGTTAACATCTGCTATAATAAATGAATTTAAAAAGTTTAAAGGAGGCAGACAAAATCTTACAGCAGTTGAAATCGATAAAAGGTATAGTGAATATATGAAAAAATATTTTCATGATGAGAACGTATTAAAGGTCGTTAATAAGGATATGCTTAAATTCAGGTTTAACGAATATTTTAAGAAGCCTGTAAAAGTAGCCGGGAATATACCATATTACATATCAAGCCCTTTATTAAGAATGCTATTTGATAACCATAAACTGGTATCCGTGATAGTCATAATGCTTCAGAAAGAGGTTGGATTAAGGGTTTTCGCAGATCCTGAAAATAAAAAATATAATGAATATTATGGTTTGCTCTCAATTATGCGTAAATTGCATTACGATGCGGAGATAATAAGAACGGTCGATAGAAATTCATTTCTCCCTGTTCCCGATGTTGATTCTATCGTAATAAGGCTTAAAGTGCATAAGCCGTTACTTGAATGTGATGAAGAAAAAATATTGCTCCGCATACTTAAGCCTGCATTCAATGCAAGGAGAAAGATGCTCAAAAATGCTTTAAAATCTACAGGTACGCAGGAAGAAATTAAAAAATGGAGTGATGCTGCTAATATAGATCTTAATGACAGAATAGAAAATATTGATCTCGGAAGGTTAAAGTTATTTTTAAAAGCCTATGTAGGAGACAAGGGTAAAGGATCTTTATAAATATTATGACCGGGCTCTTATCACGTTTTTGATTTTTTCAGATATTTTTTATATTTGTAATACCGGGTATTCTACCAGCAAGAATATTATTCAACAGACTGATAGAAGTATTAAAAACCTAAACTCTATTTACTTGACCAGTTCTCTTTAAAGATATATAATTTTTCTCTAAAACGGGGGATTTATTTTAAAAAAGGGATATAGGTTATGATGAGATCACACCAGCTTTTAGTTGTTGTGTGGCAAAAAGATATTAGGGAACAATTAGGAAAACTATTAAGCAACAATAGCTATATTTACGATATCGCCGATTCTCCAACTAAAGCTTTAGATGCTATACATAAATATACATACAAGCTTGTTATCGTGGATAGCTTACTAACCGGTTTGAACGGTTATCAGCTCGTTAAACGTATGAAGAATACCCCTCATGGCGGAGACGCTAAATTTATAGTTTTAATGAACGATATTCCTGAAACAAAGTATGATGATGTTAAGAAGCGATGGGGTGTATTCGGGCTTATTAAGAAGTCAGTAAGTGAAAATGATTTTATATCGCTTATTAAAATAGCAGAAACTTATGAACTGCCAAGCGAGAAGCTTGAAAAGCAGCAAGTTACATCGGTGGAAGAAGTTTTATCGGAACTTGCACACATATTATGGACAGGAAAAACTTCTTTTTACAAAGAAGGCGGAATTATCAAAGAGATTTACTGGGATGCAGGTAATCCTGTCTTTGCCATAAGTAATAATGATGACGATAGATTTGATAAATGGCTGGTCAATCAGGGCATTGCCTCTGCAAGCACAATAGATGCGGCAACGGATATTATGAATAAAACCGGTAAGAAAATAGATGAAGCCTTAATAATGCTTGGTGCGATAAATGATGATACACGCGAACAAATTGTATCGGATTATATGAAGGGATTGATAGTTGATATGTTTTCATGGGAAAAGGCGGAGTATACAAAAGAAGAAAAACATAGCGGAATAAAAGAACTCACATCAATAAAAGAACAATTCCCAATTATACTCTTTGAAGGAATAAACGCTAAAAACGATATCGGCGGTATAAAAGAAGGTATAGAGAAAGCAGGAGGAATTGCAATTTTTACTGTTGACAATATATTTAATGTTGAAAATTTTAAATTTCCATCATCGTTTAACAGGATTATGAACCTTATAAATGGAAAAAGGACGGTATATGAACTGATTGCCAAAAGTGGAATAATTCCTGAAGATGGATATAAGTTTATTCGTACTCTTTTCTTACTTAAGATAATAGATTTAAAACCCAGTACTGCTGATACTACAAGCGGTTTGGTCAATTTGCACAGGATACAGGCTAACGGAGATAGGAAGACAAAGTTCATTGGTAATCTTCACGATATCTCCATATCAGAACTTATCCAGATGCTGGAATTGAATAGAAAATCGGGTGCAATGCAGATAAACGACGGGCATGAAATCGGTTGGTTACTTTTCGATAAGGGTAAGATCATCGATGCTTATTATGGTGACATTACCCACGAATCCGCAGCATACAGGATATTATGTCTGACGGACGGGGAATTTGATATAAAATTCAAGGATGTCGTAGGGGAACCAAGAATCAATACCGATACGCAAACCATTTTAATGGAGGGATTAAGGTTGCTTGATGAGATCAGGAGGTTGGAACCAATGGTGGGGGATTTAAAAAAGCGGTTTAAAATTAATCAAGAATATAACTTTAATACAGAGGAAGAAAAAGAAGAAATATCAAGGATATTTAACGGCAAAAATGATATACTTACTTCGGCTTTTTTGCTGAACCCAAATCCGCAGCAGGGTTTTGACATTATCAGCACATTGCAGAAGAGTGGTGTAATAAAAGAACTTTGATGGCATAAAAAAGTGAAGCAAAAGGAGTGCAAAAGACTCCGTGTTTCATTCATGTGCTGTTTTTTTTATATTTTTCGATTCATTAATTCAGGTTAAACAGAATAAATATGCAAAAATCTTGACAATCCGATTTGCATTCTGTAACAAAAGTAGGGGCGTCCCGCTGGGTCGCCCCTACTTTATAAATATAATTGCTGGAGATAAATATAAAATGCATATAACGTTAAAAGATGTTATTCTAAGCGGCATACAGGGCATCATTTTTTTGATCGTATGGATTTCTTTGTATTTATTATTCTTCAAACCGTTTTCAATAGTTTATAAAAAACGCAGTTCTAAGACTGTAGAAGCTATAGAAGAAGCGAAAGAGCTGAATAAAAAATCAGAAGAGCTTGAATTTATGTTTAGGGAAAAGCTGGATGAGGCTTTAAAAGAAGCTGCAAAAATAAAGAATGAACAGCTGACATTTGCAAATAATCAAATGGATGAAATAATAAAACAAACACATCAAACGGTTCAGGGAAAACTTGAAAAAGTGATCTCTTCTATAGATATAGAGAAAAATGATATAATAAAAAAAATCGGTGCAGATTTAAAAACATTGATCCCGGCGATATCAAACAGGATACTTTTGAAATGAGCATACTCTGGTTTATAGCTTCATCGGTTTTGCTTATACCCTCGATCGCATACGGGGCAGAGGGTAACTTTTTTACCATGAATCTGTTATGGTCTGCCATAAATTTTATTATAATGGTCGCGGGATTTGTTTATCTTTATAAGAGGTTTCATGGTACGGAAATGTTTAAGAAACGAAAAAATGGTATAGAAAAACTTATTAATGATGCACAGGATCTTAAACAGAGGGCTACAGAAAGGTATAACGATGCGGCAGAACAGTTGAATCGTTTTGATCAAACCCGAAAAGAGATTATGGATGATATGCGTAAAAACGCGGAGAAAGAAAAACAAACAATATCAGCGGAGGGCAATGCAATGATAGAGCGTTTAAAAAAGGAATCGGAACAATTGGTGGAAGGCGAAGTCGAGAAGGCAAAGGAGATGATTGCAGAAGAAGTAAGAAAGCAGATTTATGATTTGACAAAAGAACACATTGAGAGATCAATTGATAAAAATTCACAAGAAAAAATCACGGATACCTTTATAAGGAATTTAAAATGAATTTAGGTAAAAGATATGCAAAGGCCCTCTTTCAAATAGGCATGGGAAACGGCAATTTAGATCTATACGTGCAGCAGTTGCGTGCGCTGGAGGATATTTTCAAACATAATGATGATTTGAGAAGATTTTTCCTGGATGAGTTTGTGGATAAAACAAAAAAAACAGCGGTCTTAACTAACGTCTGTAAACGGATTGATTTTACACCCGAGATCATAAGACTTATAAATCTCATTATTAATAATGATCGGGCAAATATCTATGATGACATGGTATCGATATTTGAGTATATGTATAATGATTTTAAAGGACTCATAAAGGTAGACATTTATACGGCTTACGATATTGATAATAATGAAACCGGTAATGTGAAATCAAGAATCAAAGAGTTGTTTAATAAAGATCCGATACTAAACATCAAACATGATAAAACCATAATTAGCGGAATGAAATTACAAATTGGCTGGACAGTTTACGATGGTACTATCAAATCAAATTTAAAAGATTTTACGGACTCCATAAAGATATGAATGGAAGTAAGTAATGAGAAGTAAAACAAATGCAATAATTAAATTGTCATCCTGCGAAAGCAGCAATCCAGTTCTTTTGTTCCGCTTTTCATGTTTGATGTTTAGTATCGGA
>JAMCPX010000016.1 GCA_023382265.1 Deltaproteobacteria bacterium
AAAAGAAAAGTTTAAAACAGAACGATAGATCCTTCTTATCATTATGATCTGTTGCATGAACAATCCCTGCTTTTGTATCAATATTAACTACTTCTATTTTTGTAAATACATCTATCTCTCGTTCTGTTTTAAACTTTTCTTTTGATATGGCTACAAGATCCGTATCCTTTTTAATGAGATCCATTATGTAATATGGAAGGCCACACGACCCGTAGGATACAAAATTGGTTTTTTCAAGCGCTATCACATTCATTCCAGGCTTTCTTTTTTTTGCCTGGCTTGCAGCACTCATACCTGCTGCAACTCCACCGATGATTACAACATTTTCCGACATACCTTCTCCTTATTCAAAACGGATTATTTCTTTTAATAAATCTTCTTCACTTTTTATCCCGTACAGTATGGTTTGATCGTTGATAACAATCTCAGGAGTTGATCTGAGATTATATCTTGTCTGGAATTCAGGGAAAGATATAACATCTATAAGATGTACGGTTATCAGTTCACTGCTGATCGCAAATCTTACTGCTGTCCTGCCTGCAATAGGTGTATAAGGACACGTTTGTGTTCCAAGCACCTTTATGTTTACTGGTTTTTTAAGCTTTTCAATCTCTTTAAGTACATCGGATTTCAAGGGATGTCCTCCCTTCGATATGTCAGATACAAGATCAAGAAAACACTCTACAAAATTGGTAGGAGTACCATAGTACCTTATACCATAATCCTTAGCCCCTATGAATGCCATTGCAGGACATCTTTCTATTCCAAATTTTTTAATCAAATCAGGCTGCTGTATCTCATTCACGAGCTCTAAAATTACTTTATCGGATGCCTCTTCAAGTTCTGTAAGTAACAGTTTTATATGCGGACACTGATGACAGCTTTTTTCTGGTTCAAAGAAGATAATCTTTATTTCATCAGTAATCGCTTTAAGTTTTTCCTGATGCGTCTGAGTATCCTGTAGAATGGAGAATTTCATACCTTACTTATGTTAAACCGTAATAAATCGTAGCAGTCTTAATTAAGTGCCGACATTACCCAATCTACGAATTGATCCTCCGGCAAAGCTCCAACAAATTCTACCGTTTCATTTATAACAATCTTAGGAACGGACTGAACGCCGTATTTATTGCTTATCTCTGGAAATTCTGTTGCTTCTACCATATCTCCTGTAACAAGATCATTCTCCATTGCTATCTTATGAGCCATTCTTACCGCTCTCGGACAATACGGACAGCTCGGTGTAACGAATACCTGTATTCGTATCGGTTTATTGATCCCTTTTATTTTTTTTATTGATTCACTAGTAAGATTGGATTTACCGAGAGATACATCCATTATGTCCTCTACAATAGATGAAAACTCATACCCTGCCGGGATACCATAGTATCTTATTCCATAATCCTTTACCCCCTCTATAATCAGTGCAGGTCCCTTATCTATCTTGTATTGTTCTGCTTTATCCTTCTGGGTGTCATAATCGTAAAATTCCACTTTTATCTTATCCGATAGCTCTCCAAGCTCCTGCATAAGTTCTTTCTCTTCCTTACAATACATGCAGTTATCTGCCTGTGTAAAAAGTATGAGTTTTATCTGATTTGGCAATTTTGAAAACTCGTTTTTTAAATACTCTTTATCTTTATCCTGTAGTAATCCCATGTTTTCTCCTTTTATTCCTTTTTATTTTCTGTTTTCTTCTATATACTTTTCAGCAGAATACGCTGAGATTGCCCCGTCGCCTACAGCAGTAGCTACCTGTCGCAGGAGTTTTGTCCTTACATCTCCTGCTGCAAAAATACCGGGTATGTTCGTTTCCATATTTTCGTTTGTAATAATATAACCGTTTTCATCAAGCGACACCAGTCCTTTTACGAAATCCGTATTGGGTTTTGTTCCAATAAACACAAAAACTCCATCAATCTTTTTTTCGGTTACATCCCCTGTCTTTATATTTTTTAAAGACACAGACTCAACATATTTATTGCCTTTTATCTCTGTAATAACCGTATCCCATATAAATTCAATACTCTGCATTGCAAAGGCTCTCTCTTGCAATATTTTTACAGCTCTCAGCTTATCTCTCCTATGAATAATATAAATCTTCTTTGCGAATTTTGTAAGAAATATTGCCTCACCGATAGCCGTATCTCCACCGCCAACAACAACTACCTCCCTATCCCTGAAGAATGCAGCATCACATGTCGCGCAATAAGACACGCCTTTCCCTGTAAACTGTTTCTCTCCATTTACATTCAATTTAAGATTTTCTGCACCAGAACCGATGATTATTGTTTTTGTTGTCAGATGGCCATCCGTTGTATCAACACGCTTGGTTTCACTATCCGCCTTTATGCCTGTTACACCACTGTCCTTTATTTCAAGTCCAAAAGAACGGGCCTGCTCTTCCATTGAAAAGGTAAGATCAGCTCCAGATATACCCTTTGGGAAACCCGGATAATTTTCTACAATATCTGTAACTACTACCTGGCCGCCGATTGCCTTCTCTTCAAATAAAACTGTTTTAAGCCTTGCCCTGGATGCATAGATTCCTGCCGTAAGCCCCGCAGGACCTCCACCAATAATTACACAATCGTAGATTTGTCCGGCATCCGCTTTCGAGCCTTTGTTAATTATTAAGTCTGGTAAGGACATCTCCTATTACCCTTTCATATTCTGTTGTCTTTATTGCCCCGGATATCTTTTCTATAGGCTCCCCTTGATAATAAATAAGAACAGCGGGAAGAGCGGTTATTTGATAATTTGAAATTATTGACGGACACAGATCATAATTTACCTTATAGAAGGTTACTTTGTTTTTATACTTTTTTGTAAGCTTCTCAAGTTCTTCCTTAACAGGATTGCACTGCTTACACCAGTCAGCCCAGAAATTAATTATAACCGGAACATTTGATTTTAATACCAACCTGTAAAATTCTTCGCAGTTTATACTCAGGATGGAATCCGATTTTGATTTTTTAACTTCTGTATCTATTTTTTGGGCTTTGACCATGCTATTTACAGCACTTTATCTAAAAGTTTTTCGATCGTAGACTTGGGAACAGCACCAACTATCTGATCTACCACCTTGCCCCCCTTAAAAAGCATAAGTGTCGGTATGCCCATTATCCCATATTTTGTAGGTATGCTTGGGTTTTCATCCGTGTTTAACTTGCCAAATTTTATTTTATCATTATACTTATCCGCAAGTGCACTAACAGCAGGTGAAACCATTCTACATGGAACACACCACTCTGCCCAGAAATCTACAAGCACCGGTTTTTCTGTTTTTAAAACCTCTGCCTCAAAATTCCCATCCGTAAATTCTTGCATATTATTTTCACCCATTCTATACTCCTTTATATATATTTTTTTTATTACTCCGGTGTGATAATACTTATCAAATATTCGTATCACTCTTTTTTAAAAACCATCTGTACGTTTCTCCGATTCCTGCTTTTATGTCAATAACCGGTCTCCATCCGAATGAAGCGGCTTTATCATTTGATAATATATCAACCTGATCATTATGTTTCAAGACTTCAACAGGCATATCGGGTTTCCCTGTAATTTGTTTGAAGATATCAAGCAGTTCTGAGATTTTAATTCCCCTGCCTGAACTTATGTTAAAAATATTATTATCCCATTTACCAGAGAGCGCTGTTATAAAAGCATTAACCGCATCATCTACAAACAGAAAATCATAATTCGATCCAATACTATCGTAGAGTTTAATCTTATCACCTTTTTTAATACCGGTAGCCATATCAAAAACAGGATTACGCTCCATAAAAGGCCCATAAAGCCTTGATAGCCTTAATATGGTATAGGGAACGGAAAATTTTTCGTTGTAAATCAATATCATATTTTCTGCATTCCATTTGGTAAATCCGTAATAACCCTCCTTCGGTACAGGATCGCCTTCCTTTGCATATTCCGGTTTCTTGTAAACCGCGCCTGATGAGGAAAAAATCATTTTTTTAACTTTGTTTCTCCGTACCAACTCAAGCACGTTAACAGTACCGAGAACATTAACCATAAAACAGCTTAGAGGATCATCCATAGCCTTTCTCTCCGATGAAACACTCGCCAGGTGAAACACGTATTCTACATTTTTAAATGCACGTTCTATATCTGCATACTTTGACACATCACCGGCAGAAAAATGGAATAAAGGGTTCTTTATCAATGTTTTGATAGATTCTTTTTCTGATCTTGAAAGTCCGTAAACTTCATGACCTTTACTGATAACCGCCTCTGCAAGGTGCTTGCCGAGCAAACTTGTAACACCCGTTATTCCTATCTTCATTTAAGCAGCTCAAGTATCCATGCCGTTAGTAAGGGGAACATAATCTCATGGTGTCCTGTAAATGCAAAACCACGTCCGCCCGTTTTTGTGGGTCTCTCAACGACGTTTTTTAATGGTCTGTAGTGCTGGATCATATCCATGTTAACAGCGGTAAAATTTTTTACATCGTATTCAAGATTTCTCGTTATGGACAACGCCTTTAAAAACACTTCCGGCAAAATAACGGCAGAACCTATGTTTATGATAACGCCCTGTTCAAGCTTTGATACAATTGTTGCAAACTTTCTAAAATCTATCTCGGTTGCCTTTCCGATTGCAGCGCCGTCAGCCTTCGGGTGCATGTGTATTATGTCGGTGCCGTAGGCAACGTGTACTGTAAGCGGTATACCCATTTTGTACGCCCTGTATGTTATACTTTCTTCCCTGTATGGAGCATCCGCATGTGCAAGGGCAAAACCTGCCGATTCACCAAGTCCCATACCCCTGTCAACGCCCTCTTTGACAGCCTGATTTAGAAGTGAGCCGGTTTCCTCTGCCATACCAAAACTCCCGTCCTGTATGGTTACTTGAACATCCTCCGAGGTCTCACCGATAAGTGCGATCTCCGTGTCATGAATAACACCAGCGCCCTGCATAGCTATTGCTGTAATAATACCGCTTTCCATAAGCTGTATAACGAGAGGTGAAAGCCCTACCTTTATAACACTATCACCCATTGCAAGAATTATTTCTTTTTTGTTGTTTTTTGCCTTAACAATAGCTCTCACGCATGTCTCCATCTCTTCCGCCTTCAAAATTTTCGGTAACCTCGAAAAGAACTCATCAACAGTTAATCCGGGTTTATACGGCAAAGCAAAATCTTTAACCTTTACTTTATTTTTTCGTGTCTTTATTGAGCTCGTTTTTATCCTATTAAGATCTATTGGCTCTATTTTCATTTTTCACCTCTTCTTTAAATTAATTGTTTCTAATTTATCCTCATTCCATTTCATACTAAGCCTTTTTCTCTTTTTGTAGCTGTCACCCTGCAGAACTGCACCGACGAGTAAAGGCATGCCGACCGTTGATTCTATTGTTATCTGTATTTTATCAGCTTCTCTATGAATTTTTCCCCATGATTGAGCCTCCTCAAATGTACATCCGCTGAGTCCACCCCACTGCGGGGTATCGGTCGTTATCTGGATCGCATACCTGTAACCGTTCTCCCCAGCGCCCAATATCTCTGAGATAACCTCCATTTGCTGGATATAATTCTTGGGCGTTCCACCGCCTATATAAATAACGCCGGCACTTCTGGATTTCATCTTAATCTGGGCAAGTTCATAATTATCCCTGATAGGGTTTATAATGATTTTATTTTTTTTATCAACGTAATGTTTCGTAAGCCCTATACCTATTGAACTATCATTAAGTGCGGGACAAAATACGGGCACATTCCTCTTTGCAGCAGTGTAGAGGATTGAATTTTTATCATTTATATTTTTCCCGAGTATTGAAAAAAATTCCCTGCTTGAATATTCTTTTTTGTCAAGACCGCCTGCGATCTCTGCAATAGCAGCGTCTGTTTCTCTGAATTTTTCTTCATCCACAAGTGTGTCGTATATCCTGTCTATAAAGTATTGCCTTAGCAGCAGGTCATCCATGTTTGGTGAGCCTATGTAATGTTTGAAACCGCGTGCAACATAAAAATCCTGATAAAGATTAGCCCCGGTTGATACAAGTACGTCTATGAGCCCGTACTCTATCATATCCCTTATAACCTTTCGCATACCGCCAGGCACCATAGGACCGGCAAGCCCCATAAATATGGTGGGCCTTTTTGGATCCGAAAGCATCCTTTCGTATATTTTTAAAGACTTTCCGAGATTTCTGCTCTGTATTGACGTGCGCTGAAAAGCAAAGACCAGATCTCTTACAGTCTTGATCTTCTCGAGATCAAGATACTCTACCGCTTCTGATAATATTGTATTCTTTGTAACTATTTCCATTTTCCCTCCTACATCTATGATTTAAATGTAAAATGCAGCTCTGTTAAAGGATCGCCGTAACACTGGCATCTTAGTATCTCTGATTTTATATCCTTTAATCTGCCTGTTAATAAAAACTGCTCAAGCCATCCTTGTACATTTTTGACATGTGCCATGTCTATATCAGGGAAATCTTTTATAATGATAGTGCCTTCTTTATCTGTGAATAGTATTGCCTCTACAGTACCGGTATCATAGTAACTATTCCATATACTCATGGCCCTCTTCACCATATTTTCAATATTGCTAAAACTCATGAATATCTTATAGACCGTTGTGAGATCATGTTGTGCGGAAAGCCTGCCCTGCTCAATACAAAATGATAGATCACCTTTGCCTATAACCTTATCAAGCGATCTCAGAAGATCGGTATAAAGCTTATACTGGTACCATTCTGTAATAAGTATATGCTCCTGCATGTATTTTGATGATTCGGGCGGTAAAGCCTTAATGACCCTTGGCAAGGCATCTTTGAAATTTTTTTTAATAAATTTTATCATCCCAAGTATAGCTACACCTTTTACTTTCGGCATGTAACCTCCTATCTTAAAATTGGGGCTGTTCTTACTACATGTGTATATATCTCAAGTCAATAATAAGTTAATAGTTTAAAATTGCATTGTCAAAAAATATCATAAGATACCTGAAATTCTTGCTATCTCTCATCCTATTGTTCTCAAACATACAAAAGGAATTGCTTGATAGTCGCACTTTAAATGTACGATTCCTATAGTCTTCTTGAATTTTGCAGCCTGAACCAGTAGGCAGATAATTCTCTGTCAAATAATTCATGTTTACTGAACTTTTCAGACATTATTTTCCAGGACCTTTAATTCAAGGTGCTCTATAAAATGGGGGAAGGTCAATATAATAAGGTTTTTTATATGTCAATCTAAATTCCTCAACCAACTCAAAGATATTTGTCTGTAAAATAATTCACAAGCTTGAGCGGGAGTTTTATTATTCTGATAATGTTAAGCAGCAAGAAAAGAGAAACGCCGTCTAATATATGGAAAACCATAATAATCAATCCGGAAAAGGGTCTTAACCATGGATAATTTTTGTAAAAACGAAACAATCCATGCATATTCTGGTTCTCTATGAAGAAAAACTGCTTCACAAACCCAGACAATGTAGCCTTTTTTACTATGCTAATAGACATGTTAATGTAATTTTTAGTGCCTGTAAGCTTATCCATCTTACTGAATTGATGGACTGTGTATAAACTACTGCAAAGGATCGTTCTTATTGTTTTACCATGTTTTATATAATGCAGGTTATTTGTTATCTCCAGCAGGTAGCCGCTGTTGTCGGGTATATCAATCTCAAGAAAATCTTTTTTCCAAAAAGCCCTTTCGCCTCCAAAGTATTTTGCGCAGTTTGTCCATCCCCATATGGGTGTTCTATCCCCTGCCCTGTCAAGAACCATTTGATCCACCTCGCCATTTTTAACCGGCAAGATCAATGAATCTATATTTTTATGGGTTAAACCGATCAAATCAGAATCAAGCATAATTATAAGATTACCTTCTGCATTAGCTATACCCTTTTTTATCACACCCGCTTTACCGTTTGTTGTAGGTAATGTGATTACCTTTAATAAAGGACAAGCCTGCTCATACGATTTTGCGATCTGTGCTGTATGATCATTTGAGCCGTCATCAATAACCAGTATCTCATTAAACCTGTTGAAAGTGGTTACAACATCCAGAACCCGTGAGATATTCTTCTCTTCATTATAAGCAGGGATAATGCATGAGATTACCATGTTATCATTTGTATAAAAATTATTCACATCAGTATGCCAATTTTAATAAATTTAATTTATAAAAAATTATAACACGTTTTTTCCGGATATGAAACGATTTTAATATCATGAATAAAAAATTCATAACTCTATATCCGAAAAATGCACTAAAAAAACAAGGAAGACTGTAAATGGCTGAGAATAGATGAGTCCCGGTTTTGGACGAACAGATTACCCACCACATTTTTTGTGTTAACAAAACCCTCTTATTCAAGATATTATTTGAATTATAAGATGCTTATAAACCAGATGATGTCTGTAATAAAATACATGCTTAACGTTGAATAGAAAAGGCATATCATGAGATAAATGTTACTTCCACATCCGGTATAAGTTTAAGGTTTGCAGCCTGCTTGATAAACTCCTGAATACCAGCCCTGCCTTCTTTGCCAGGCTCCAGGGTATAATCGTTCACATACATCAGGGCGAATTGTTTTACCCTTTTCATGTCAAGCCCTCTGGAGTACTTGGCTGCGTATGTCATGGCTTCATCCTCATGTTTAAAACCATAAGCGATACTATCCTTTATTGCCTGGTTGACCTTGTGTTTAAGTCCTTCATCCAGAGAACGCTTAACGAGATTTATCCCAAGAGGGAGCGGCAGGCCTGTTTTTTCGAGCCACCACTTGCCGAGGTCCACAACTATGTTAAGCCCGTCATCAGCATAGGTAATCTGGCCTTCATGTATTATAAGCCCCGCCGACACCTCTCCGTTTTTGACTGCGGGCATAATCTTGTCAAAAGGCATAACCGTGTATCTGAAATTTCCCATACACATCTTCAATGCAAGAAGTGCAGATGTATACTCACCTGGTACGGCTACTTTCATATTGCCGCTTAGTTTTTTATCCTTACTTACAACTATGGGGCCATACCCTTTGCCCATACTTGCGCCGCATGATAGTATCTGATAGTCTCTTGCAATGTATGGATATGCATGCAGTGAAGCCGCGGTTATATCAAGCAAAGGCTGTTCGCTGTTACCCTTTCTCATTGCCCGCTTGTTAAGGGTCTCTATATCCGTCAATACATGCTCAAATTTTATGCCTGTTATGGGCAGCTTATCGTGCGTTAGTGCATAAAACATAAACGCATCGTCAGCGTCCGGACTGTGTCCTATTGTAATAATCTTCTCATCCATACTCTCACACCTTTCATTCCATTATTCCGTCTTAGCCGGACAACGGAGGTTTATTAAACACACATTTACTACATTATGGATTTTTAGACAAGCATATTCCGGATTCTATGTGATAGCCAAGTGAAAATGTCATCTCTAACTGCCGAGTGAAAATGTCAGTAGTATATCCTGTCATAAAGACAGGAGGAAGGGATGATACTGACAATGAATGATAAAAAGAGAGCAAATGTAATAG
>JAMCPX010000017.1 GCA_023382265.1 Deltaproteobacteria bacterium
ACCAGAATCTACATACTTCTCTACAAGTCGTAACAAATGATTCTCTGGGATCATTTCCTCTACCTTGATATGGTAAAACATTGGTTCTGTCTTTTGTTTCTCTCCTAACATCATGCCTCCTGTGAATGAATTACTGATGTTTTATCACCCTCGGATCATAAAATAAATGGTTTTTTAAGAGGAGTTTTTCAACAGTCCATTGAAAAACTCGGATTACTGTTATTGCGAACGCGGGCACACAGCGGAGATGGGTCGAGCAATCCCGGTTTTTATAAATCAATAAGTTATAGATTGCTTCGTCGTCCCGCCTCCGGCGGGACTCCTCGCAATGACAAATGAAGATTGTGACACGCCCCTTGCCCCTCTTTATAGAGGGGACACTTGGGCGCCGCTCCTCGCAATGAAATACAGGGGCTTTTTCAACAGCCTGTCAAGAGCTGTACCCTTTGCCCCCAGGAAGAAGAAAAAATCACGGGTCTGAAACTTTATTCCTGAACAATAAATTGCTATAGTATACGTAAGGAGCATCACATGGGTATGAAGCGATTATCGAAAGAGGATCTGAACAATCTGAAGTATGCAAAGGCTCTTCTTGAAAACATAAGCCTTGCCATCAAGATAACCAACAAGATTGGCCAGCCGATTGAAAAGGGCATCAAGTTGCTGCCCCGGGGATGGAATAACAAGGTCAACACGTATGTACAAAAGGCGCTTATGTCGGCGTTGAATTTTGCCGTGTACACACTCAAGGATACCACGTCCGCATCTTCCAATAATGTATTCCATAAACTCATGGTTGGTGGAACGGGATTTCTTGGCGGGATGGGCGGATTTCTGACGCTCCCCATCGAACTGCCGGTGACCACAACATTGATGCTGCGGTCTATTGCACAGATTGCATCGGGTGAAGGGGAAAATATCAGGAACATTGAAAGTAAACTTGCCTGCATCGAAGTGTTCGCCCTCGGTGGAAACTCAACCGGGGATGATGCAGCGGATACAGGTTATTTTGCAGTCCGGGCTGCGTTGGCGCAGGAGATTTCCAAAGCAGCGGAGTATATATCGGAGCGGGGATTGGCAGATGAAGGTGCGCCGGTGATAGTACGGCTGATCGCAGAGATTGCCTCCCGTTTTGAAATCAACATCACGGAGAAAGCAGCGGCCGAGCTCATGCCCCTTGTCGGCGGCATCGGCGGTGCAGGGATCAACGTTATTTTTATGCATCACTTTCAGAATATGGCGCAGGGACACTTTATTGTACGGAGGCTGGAGCGTACATACGGGCCGGATCAGATACAACAGGCGTATAGGGACGCGTGATGTCCCTGCTGTCGCAATGGGGCAGCTGATTAATGACCGGGGGCAGGGCTACACATTACTCAATTCCCAATCCGTTGAGAAGAGCAAGGAAACTTAGTGACAACCCACATATTTTCACTGCAATAAAATGCGGTTAAATCTTTCCAGAGTGATGAAAAATAGAGCCCACATAAATATTCCTTACAAACTGAAATATGCTTATTAAGAACAATCCATTCTCTCTAATATGGAAGTTGTTCATGGATTTCTACACATCGCCAGTAGATATTTGTCAGAATAGATTTTGAGTAGATGCGGTATTTAGGGTTAAAATGGCACAACCTCATAGAGTATTATGCCGCAAGAATGTTTTTCGGGTTAATTTACTGAAAACTGTATGCGCAGCTTCAGCGTACCGTTTACCGGTTGCCCGTCCATGGTTGCGGGAGAAAATTTCCACTTCTTGAGTGTATCTATCACCACTCTGTCCAATTCATCATAGCCTGTGGATGACAGCAGTTTCGAGGTAAACGAAGCATCCCTGTTTACAAAGAATTCAACCCGCACGTATGTACTGTACCCGTGTGTCCTCAGGTTTGATGGTATGACAGGCAGGGGATTAAAGATCGGTATGGGGGGCAGGAAGATGTTGTTCGATACGGATGTCGAAGTGGCTGATGTGCCCTGATGTGCAAGTACTGTCCCTGCCTTTATGTTTCCTCCTGATGGTACTGAAAATCCATGATTTGTCGTTGTTGAACGTGCCAAAAACCTGTTATGCCCGGTTTTGTTACGCTCCGGTGCTGTTTTGACCGGATGGATCCGTTGCGGATGAATATGACTTATGCGAACGGGTATCTTTGGTTTGGTGACTTTGTTGAACTGTTTTATCTGCATCGTTACGGGGATAAGGATTTTCTGCGGCTGTTTCCTGCTTGATATGCCTATCCATCCTATGGCGTACAACGCGACTATGTGCAGCGCTACCGCAAGAGTGGCTGCTGCAATCAAAAGTATCTTTTGCCGATCAGTTTCCATGATTCTATTTTGTTACTGCTGCAATGGCGAATTTCGTTGCACCGGCTTCCCGGGATATATTCATGATGTTTACAACAGCGCCATAGTTAGAATCCCTGTCAGCATTGATCACAACCACATCATCCGGATACTCTATAAGCTCCTGCGACAGCTTTGCAGAGAGCCGGTCCGGGTTCGTCTTTTTGCCGTTGACAAACAGCTTTTGGCCTTTTGTCAGGGTAATGGTTATAAATTTGGCATCCGTCGTTTTTGCTGTCGATGCATGCGGAAGATCAACCTTGATCCCTTTCATGGCTATGATTGAGGCGGATGTAACCATAAAAAACACCAGCAGGAAGAATATCACATCGATCATGTTGATGATCTCTATCCGTGCCTTTTTCGGCGGTTCCAATTGCCGTATCTTCATGGCTCTACCTGCTTGACCATTCTGAGGAATTCATTGGACGCAAACTCCATGTCCTTTATCAATCGCCGTACCTTTGTGTTGAAGTAGTTGTAAAACAGCAGGGTAAAAACAGCGATGATCAGGCCGGTTGCCGTTGCAATAAGTGCCTCGCCTACGCCGCCGGATATTGCGGTGGGCTGGTTCAAGCCTTTTGTCGAGAATATCTGGAACGCCTTGATCATGCCGGTTATGGTGCCAAGGAGCCCGAGCAAGGGTGCCATGGTGATAATGGTATCAAGCAGCCATAATTTACTTTCGAGTTTCGGTATGATGCTGACCGCGTGCTGCTCCATTGCAATATCCATGTCGTTCGCATTTGCATCCATGGTATCCACGCCGGTCATGAGTACATCGGCAACCGGCGTTTTTTGGCTCGACAGAAAAGCCCTTAAGTCTTCCCTTTTATTGTCCGTTAACAGGTGTTTTGTTTTTTGCAGTAATGAGACATCCAGATTGTTTATCTTGGCGAAGAACATCAGCCTCTCGATGATCAATGCCATGGATACGACGGATACGAATAGAAGCGGGTACATCATGATCCCGCCTTTCATGATAAACTGTAACGCATTTGATATGTTTTGCATGTTTCACCTCATAAATATTTTTTAAACAGAATAGCTATGGTACGCGGACTCCCCCAATGGGTATTGTTAAATCCGTTTTGCTGGTTTATCAGATACGATGTGTTCAGGATATTGCCTATATCAAGTTCTATATCCGATTTGCCAAGGTAGAATCCCTTTTCGAAATTGTATCCTAAATTTAAACCTGCAATAGTGTGCGGAGGAACCCTTAAATAGTTTACATCCCCTGTTACAGCATTATATCCATACGGGAGACCGCTGCCGTATTCGAGATCAAGCATGCTCCAGAATCCGTGGTTCCGGTAACTGATAAGTGCCGAGGACGTGTATGTTTGATCGTGATCGAAATAGAAATAGCCCTGCGGTACCGGTTCGACCGTGAACAATCCGCCGGTTATTGCGCCCTTTCCCTGAGACCTTTCCCACGCTATGTTGAACTCTCCGGATAGCCCGTCCACCTCTCTTGATTTAATGCTGAATTCAATGCCCCTGGTATAACCGGATTGGATATTATAGGGAACATAGATGTTGGAATTCAGCAATTGGTTGTAATCTATAACATTGGTCATCAGCTTGTAGTACCAGGTAAGCTTTGCGAGGAGATAATCGGTTATCATCTGCTGGTCTCCGACTTCGAAGTAGTTGTCACGCTCAGGCTGAAGAGGTATACTCATATTCTGGTTCGCAAACATGGGTATTGAGTTTACATGGATATTTTCGAACGGTGCAGGCTGGAAAAAACGTCCATAATAAGCGTGGATGGAATTTGTTTTGAAGAGTTTTACCGCTATCCCGATACGCGGGCTTAACTGATCAGCGGTCACGTATTCATTGATGTAATCATACCGTAACCCTGCATTGACAGTTACCGGGTCGTAATGTAATTCGTCCTGCGCATAACCGCTGTATTCAAATCCGCTGTCCGTATGGTTATCAAAAAACGGCGGATAGGATTGTGGGCTTTCAGCCAGGAAAAAGCCCTGCTTGTTGATTAGATATTTATAGCTTATGCCTGCCTTTATCTGGTTGTGTTTTATGACATTATTGGTATAGTTTGCCTGGGCCCCGGAACCGAGGAATGATTCTGCAACATTGTTTAAATATGCAGGAGACGTAAGGGTGCCGCCGTACAGATCAGCAGGGCTCCCATCGTAGCCGAGTGTGGATCCCCTCCTGTAAGCGGATACGATAAGATTGGAATCACTCTTGAAATTGTGGTGCCAGAGAATGGTTTCATAATCATTGGATTCGTTCTGATTATCATTCACCACAAGAGCCTGTTGAAGGTCCGTATTCGGTATCTGATATTGAGATATATCCCCGTACAACAGCACACTCACCCAGTTGTTGTTGTCAATCATATAGCTGAAATTACCGAACAACGAATGTTTTAACAGATTGTCGTGAATGGGATTTACAACCGGGGTGTCGAGTCCTCTGCCCGTAAAATAGCTTATGCCCGATAAAGAATACGTGAATGCGGATTTGCTGCCCGAGACATTAAAGTTTATGCTGTGCGTATTGAAATTGCCTTCTTTTATACCTATCTCCTTTTCCGGATGCTGCCTGGTTGTAATATTCACCACACCCGCAAGGCTGTTTCCGTATTCAGCAGGATAGCCGCCGGTCATAACGTCAATGCTCTGGATGTCCTGAGGATCGAGTATGTCCGAAAAGCTTCCGGAAACGGCAGACGGTATGCTGACGCCGTCGATTCTGTACGTTATTTCTGTGTGGGCACCGCGGAAATGCACCTCTCCGAAAGGCCCCTGTGCTGCACCGGGAACCGTATACAGGAGCTTGGAAAGGTTGTCGCTTCCTGATAAAGCCGATACTGTTTTTTGCGATATCTCTGTAGAAGATGAAGAGCTTTTCGTGTTTATGACCAAGGCATGTGCATGCACCGTATAGACAAGTTCGCTATGGAGATTGATATCGTGCAGAGAGGCCTGCCCGCCGGTAATGTTGATCGTTATTGTCCGCTCTTCAAATCCCTTTGATTTTATCTTTACGCTGTATTTGCCGGGTTTAAGGCTGGCAATGATACATTGGCCATAGGTATTGGTAGTGCCGGTTATCGTCGCACTGTCCGAGCGTACCGTTATGGCAGCGCCCGGTAAGGGTTTGCCGGTATCACCTATTGAAACATGTATGATAAGCGTGCCGGATGAAGGTACAGTGTTCGCTTTTAAAATACCTGCACTAACAATTACAACTGCTGTAGACAGTATGATTGCATTTATAAATTGCATTGAAAACCTCCTTGTGTTCGTCGTTTTTTTATTCGTTACGGGAGCGGTATAGTGTACGATCTGATATCATGGTGTAACTCTCAACATTCATTTTTCGTGTTATTCCCGCGAAAGTTGGAATTCAGTTATTTACTTTTTTCTGGATCGCCCCGCATCAAGTACCGGGGCAGGCTGCGTCAAACACAGAATGACATCGTGTTAGTGTTTTCCCGGAGTAGCCCGCTTTGTGGGTATCTGTTTGCGAACGTACTGACCCGTAATATTTATGAAATTTGGTATATTCTTATGAAACGAACGCAGGAGGGGCTCTTTCACTGATAGCTGAAAGGGCAGTATACTTAATCCTAATAAGTCTGACCGGTATGTTATAGATGAATGAGAAGAATGATATTACTATTGGCATTACGTGATTAACAACACCATAACTTGCAATGACAAAGGCATGTTCAGGGCAATTAGCAGGCTCCGGTTGGCCAAGCACAAGAGGATGATTGTGCAGGAATGGAAGGAAGATAATTATAGATAAATAAAGCGACGCAAGTGCTATTTTTACAAGCCGGACTTTATCTGTCGGTTTATTATTTTTTAAAAACATATATTTATACATATAAGGCATACAAACAATTTATTCAAGGTTTTGAGAAAATAGTAAATAGGTGTCAGTTTGTTGACTTTTGCATACCATGCCGTGTTGCTTCATTAGAGTTATCCGTTGATGACGCTTCTTGTATTTTTATTCCATAATATCTTGTTGCATTTTGGACATACTTAACGAACAAACCATGCTTCACTATTTGATTATCCCGGTTAAATACATACCCGGTTTATGTGGACTCGGGATATTTTGTTATACCGAGTAATGCCTTTGTAAAATTAATCTTTGAGAAATGTCCACTGCTTAACAGGGTCATCGTGTCCTCTTTACCGAAGATCTTTCTTGTTATAGCACGCAGGCTCATACCGTTTTTGTAAAGAGCTTCTACCTGCGCCTTTTTCTCCTCAAAAAACTCGAGTTTTCTGCTTAATGCCCTTTTACCATTTGTTACAGGTCCGATAAGGCTATCAAAAATAACATCAAAATCCAGTGTCAAAAGCATTTTCAGGCTATCTATCATTATAATGGGACTTTCATCATCCCTCATATACTTTAATGTCTCCGAAAGAAAAACATCACCGGAAAATAGCCAGCCGTGTTTGCTTTCATAAAATACCTTATGATCATGACTATGACCGGGTGCAGGGATCACTTCAAAGGTGTAATGCCCTGTTTTTACCCGGGTATCGAGCACCTGAACATTTGACGGCTCTGGTGTGCCCCATACAAGTCTTCTGTGGAACTGCAGCCTGCGCGGATGCATTATCAACTCAATACCTTCTTTAGGCGCGTACGGGACTAAACCCATTTTGTTTGCCTCAGCATTTGCACCTATGTGGTCCTCATGATGATGCGTAATTATGATTGTTTTAATATTATCATCCTTTATAATCATGGCAGTTTGTTTGCTTGCAATTGGTGAGCCTGTATCTATCATAAGATTATCAACGATAAATGCATGCACAAAATATACCGGTGAGCCGAAAAGAATTCTGGACATTTTCAATATCTTTACTTCGTTAAAAGTGTCGGTCTTATAATAGATCTTCATAAATGTTGTTTTATATTTAAAACATGCTCTATTCTTATAAGTATACTATGCTAAAAGATTATATACTTGCATTCATAACAATATTCGTTGCAATTGATGTACTCGGTTTGTTACCCATATTTATTTCTATTACCGCTGATTACGAAGTCAAGGCAAGGGATTTGATTGTAAAACAGGCAACGTTAACAGCTTTTTTGGTAAGCTTATCTTTCATAGCGATAGGAAAGCTTGTTTTCAGCGCTCTGGGCATAACAATACCTGATTTCCAGATTGCGGGCGGTATCATCCTTCTTATTATAGCAATAAATGATATAATATATCCGGACAGGCCGACGAGGAAGCCGTCATCAGCCGTTGGCATAGTTCCTATCGGCATTCCTCTTATAACAGGTCCGGCAGTGCTTACCACATCAATACTGGTTATTGATCTTTATGGTACAGTACCTACAATCGTATCGCTTGTTGTAAACATGCTTATAGTGTTCTTTGTTTTAAAAAAAGCAAGCCTTGTTGTAAGAATGTTAAGAGATGGCGGCACAAAGGCTATCGGCAAAGTGGCGAGCATACTGCTTGCCGCCATTGCTATTAAACTAATAAGAATGGGTCTGGTAACTATAATATCAGGAATAAAATTGCATTAGTTTTTATTGCTTATGATAAAAATCTGTATATTTTTAAATTTATGGAAGTCGTAAAACATATTCATATTATCATATCCGGCAGGGTTCAGGGTGTGTGGTTCCGGTCAAGTACAAAAGAAAAGGCTGATGAGCTTGGAATAATAGGCTGGGTGAGAAACCTGCCCAATAGAGAAGTTGAGATAGAGGCTCAAGGAGGAATATTACAGTTAGAGAAATTCATAGAATGGTGTCATAGCGGACCGCCCGGTGCTGATGTAACAAATGTAGAGATAGAAAACATTGAACCGGGGCAGGCATTGATGGATTTCAGAATTATCAGGTAACTCAAGATTACATCATGAGAGTTTGATCAATAACCGTATATATTTTAAGAGATAAGAGATGATTAAATGTCAAAAATGAACGCTTCCAAAAGAATGGAGAACGTAACAATATTTTTTGGCGGTAAAGAAGGTCCAGTGTTGTATGCTAATACTATTGTTGTAAATGCTGCTTCAAAGAAGATAATCCTTGATCCTTCTGCCGATTCAGAGGAAGTTAAAAAGCTTGCATCCGAAAGGCCTTTTGTAGTTAACAGCCACTATCACGGGGATCATAGGAGGCTAAATTATTTATTCGATAAAAGTGAATTTTTCTCTCCAGAATCAGACGCACCAATGCTGTCGGATAATAAAAAATTCATAGACGCCATAGGTGTTGATGATAAGGAAATCGGTTTTCAATGGATTAATGCAATCAAGGGCATGTATAACATAACAGAGCATCATATAACAGGTACATTTAAAGATGGGGATTATGTAATAGATAAATCTTACGGTATTTATGCAATAGGCCTGCCAGGCCACACACTGGGACATTCGGGCTTCATATTTAAAGATGCTGACATCGCAATTATAACGGATATAGATCTTACAAGTTTTGGACCGTGGTATGGGAACGATACATCGGATATTGATGCATTCCTTGACTCAATAGAAAAGGTGAAACATCTTGATGTAAAGTATGTTATGACATCCCATGTAAATGCAATATACACAAAAGAAGAGCTGATTCCGTTACTTGATAAGTTCGCAGCACATATAAAGAGTCGTGAAGATAAGCTGATGAATTGTCTGAACAAACATCCAATGACCCTTGAAGATCTGTCAAAAAAAGGGATTATCTACCCTAAAAAATGGCTTGATAATAATAATTTCCTTATCTTTTTTGAAAAAAAAATGCTTGAAAAACACATAATAAGACTTAAAACCAAGCTCTTAATAAAAGAGCAGGATGCCGTTTTATCTATATTATAAAAAATCAAATGGAGCATTCTTCCAAACTTTTAAAAGCTGTATTTTATGACGGGATCAATGCCGTTAATGGTTACAATGCGGTCAAAGGTGTAATAAGAATCAATAGAAAAGAAATCATCATTTCCGGTAATGAATATTTATTCGGGCAATTCAAGCACATTATCGTAGCTGGTGCCGGTAAGGCATCTGTATCAATGGCGAAGGCAATAGATGATCTTGTCGGGGAAAGGATTGAACGCGGCATTGTAATAACAAAATACGGGCATGGGAACAGATTGAAGCATATCGATGTTTTAGAAGCAGGTCATCCACTCCCCGATCAGAACAGTATTGATGGAACAAAACGTATACTGCATCTGTCCAAATATGCCGATGAACAAACCCTGTTGATCATGCTCCTGTCAGGGGGGGCATCTTCTTTACTCGTTGCGCCTGATGGAATCCCGCTTGAAGATAAGATAAACACGACAGAGCTTTTGTTAAAAGCCGGCGCAGGGATAGATGAATTGAATACGGTGCGAAAGCAGTTGTCTCTTGTAAAAGGCGGCGGGCTTGCAAACGCATTTTATCCCGCACACGTAATTACACTTATGATCTCAGACGTTATAGGTAACAAGCTTGATACGATAGGTTCAGGTCCAACCGTTAAAGATAGCTCAACATCAAGAGATGCTCTTAAGATTATTCAGCACTATGGCTTGATTAAGCGGGTTCCTATAAGAGTAAAACAGCTTTTAGAACAAAAAAGCAAAGCATATACGCAACACACCCGGATAAGGCGTACAAAGAATATCATCATAGCAGATAATAGAAAGGCCATAGAGGCATGCAGGATTAGAGCCTCAAAAATGGGACTAAAGACTATCATCTTAACCGATAGCCTTCACGGTGAAGCAAAGGAAGTTGCAAAGGTGCTTGCATCTATAGCATTGGAATTAAAACATAAGAAAATAAATAGAGGTATCTGCCTGATCAGCGGTGGAGAGACCACCGTTAATGTAATAGGCAAGGGCAGGGGCGGTAGGAATCAAGAGCTTGCGCTCAGTTTTGCAATGGAGCTGAAAGGCATCAAAGGTATAACATTATTATCGGCAGGTACTGATGGGACTGATGGACCAACCGATGCGGCAGGTGCAATAGTCGATTATAAAACAATAACAAAGATAAAAGTGCATGGGATAGAGCCGTATCAATCACTTTTGAATAATGACTCCTACACAGCATTGGACATCGCTAATTGCTTGTTAAAAACAGGACCTACAGATACTAATGTAATGGATTTGCAGTTGATTATCGTGAATCCATGATACCGGTATAATGCAAGATTGTATACTTAAAACATAGTTAGAACATAGTTAAAACTTATAAAAGCAACATACTCTTACTGTAGCTATTTAAAAAACATGTAAATGAGATTATTAGAGTTTGTTGTTTATCCTTTTGCCCACCTGTTTAATTCAAGAGGTATCAAGTAGTATGGTAAAACGCGATCTACCTTTCCGGTTGCTATTGCCTCCCTCGGCATGCCGAAAACAACCGCCGTTTCTTCAGATTCTGCTATTGTATATCCGCCGGCATCCTTTATCATCTCAATCCCTTTTTTACCGTCATTACCCATACCGGTCAACACGACACCCGAGCACATACTCCCAAACCTTTTGGCGGCAGAAGCAAACATTTCATTAACGGATGGAACAAATTTATCTGTTTCCCTTTTTGGAATGAGATGGGCTATCTTTTTATTACCTTTAGTACCTATGGATATGCTGTATCCGCCTGGTACAACTAAAGCATTGCCTCTGTGTAAAGCGTCTCCGTCTTCTGCTTCCTTAACGTTAAGATGAGTGTACTTGTTAAGCCTTTGAGCAAATGTAGATGTAAACCCGGGCGGCATGTGCTGAGATATAACAACACTTATATTAAGCTCCCTCTCCAATCCGGCAAGTATCCTCTGCACTGCAGACGGTCCTCCGGTGGATGATCCGATTGTTATAAGTTTGAAATCATTATTCATACTAAACGGTTCACTTTCAGGACTGTTAATCTGGACTATAGGCTTTGATGAAACATCTATACCTAAATTTAACTTAGCATTTATATCGGCAATCCTCCTTTGAACATTATGAAGATTTATAGACCGAATACTCAACACCTTTTTTATAATATCTTCCTTTATAGAATAAAGTTCCATCGATATTCTTTTTGTCGGCTTTGGTATAAAATCTACTGCACCAAGCTCCATTGCTTTAAATACACTCTCCGAATCGGAAAGAGCACTGACAACGATTGTTGGAGTCGGTTTTGTTCTCATCAGAATTCGCAGGAAGGTAAAACCATCCATTTTTGGCATTTCGAGATCGAGGGTTATAATATCTGGAGAAAGCACCTTTATTTTTTTTAGAGCATCTTCACCATCCGTGGCTGTTCCTACGACGACAACATCAGGAATTGATTCAAGGATATTCTTTATTGCCCTCCTGTTAAAGGCTGAATCATCTATTATTAAAACCTTGGAGACCTTATTCATTTTGCAGGTTTCCTATATACAAGATCATTTTTAAGCTGGACAAGTTTAAATACATTTGTAACACATATTAATGATTCTGCATGTCCAAGCAATAACCAGCCATTATCAAACAGCTTTTCGTAAAAACGTTCGGCGAGTTTTTTCTTGGATTCGGTATCAAAATATATCAAAACATTTCTGCATATTATTGCATCAATCCGAGGGAGTAGATTCATCAAGTTTGAGTCCATAAGATTGATCCTTGATATCTTAACCATATTTTTTATCTCATCCTTTATTTTATACCTGCCTTCGTAAGGTTCAAAGTACTTTTTCTTATAGTAATCATCAATTACTCTGAAAGATGATTGTCCGTATATGCCCTTACGGGCTATTGCAAGGACCCTCTGGCTTATGTCGGAAGCTAATATCTCAAGATTAAAATCTTTATCCACTCCATACTCTTTTGCTAACATAGCTATCGTATAAGGTTCTTCACCCGTTGATGAACCGGCACTCCATAACTTTAAGGAAGGCTTTGACGAATAAGCCTTTTCTACCTTTAATGTGGGAATAATTTCCTCAAATAATGCCTTTATCTGGGGAAGTTCTCTAAAAAAATATGTTTCGTTAGTTGTTAATATATCTACGATTGCGCTAAGTTCCTCTTCTTTAGCCTTGTCGTATTTTAAAAACAGATAATAATCACGGAATGAATTTAATTTTCTGAAAGCAAGTCTGTCTACGAGTCTTGATTCTATCAGATATTTTTGCTCTTCAGAAAAAAAGATACCGGTATAATCCTTTATGAAATCCCGCAGTTTGTGAAAATCTTCGTCCTCCAGCACCACTTTATTATTACCCTGTTCCTGAATCACTATCCGATCCATCGAATATTATCTTTTTGAGTAACAATAACCTGTTTTATTTTGTCATCACTACTCGATAGAAGTTTTTTAAGTATCTCCTGAGCACTACCGGTTTTGCTTTTCCCTACTATCTGGATCGCTTCTGAAATTACATCGACATCTCTACCGGCTAAAGTATTCTCTATATCTGCACCCGCATCCTTGCACTGTAAATTTACAATATTCTGGAGTGCTGTAAGCATAACTATGGGTGATTCATCATAGAGATACGGTTTTAACAATGGATAAGCTTCTTCCGAATTATTAAAACAAATAAGGTTTTTGACAATCTCCGCCCTAATCCATGGATCTTCATCATTTGAAATCCATTTAATTGTTTCTATAAAATGTTCCGGCTCTATCAATGATACCGTTCTTATAGCTTCTATCCTTACATCTCTATTCTCGTCTGTTAATGCCATTTTAATATCTTCAACATAGGTATGCAGTTTTATTTCTCCGATTGTTAATATAATGGCTGCTCTTACAGCAGGTTCGCTGTCGTTAAGCAGGGTTTTCACATAATCATCCGAATCTTTGTTATAGAAACTTTTTATAAGCTTTGCAGCGGACAATCTTAAACGATAATCCGTACTGTGGACCATGTCTTTAAGCAAATTAAAAGGAAAAACCTTTAACCTTTGGCCGACTTTTACAAAGTTGTTAATAATGTGATCCTGAATCTCATTTACGGATGAAGTTATAATCTTCATAAAGAGTTTTAAACTATTTTCATGTATATAATTACCTATAACATCGGAGAGAAGCATAAGTATATCAGGCTCATCCGTGTATTTTATTATGTAGGATAAACCTTCCGGGTACGGGTTCTGTTCTTCAGGAAGATGGGATAAATACTTTAAACCAAGTCTTATGTGATATATGTTATTACTTCCTATGAGCAAACCAATTACATCTTCCTTTACCTGATCATTGAGATCCAATAACGCACTCAGGCATGCATCCTGCATTTCAGGTTCTTCTGCATATCTGAAAATAAGATTCAGGCTGCTTGCTATTCCTGACCAGCCGGCAATCCTGATACCCGCTGCTCTTGCATGTGGATTAATGCTTGATAATAGTTTTTCTATTAAAAACTGATCATATAGATGCCCGTTTTTCACTTCGTTTCGTACGTACGACTTACCCTGTTCATCCAGACTCAAGTATAACTTGAGCATGGACTGTGCAGCAGCTTCCATGTTTATCCTTTTTGTATCTCTTATTCCTTCGATTAAGTATTGTACGGCATGAGCTTCATGGCTTGAACCAAGCAGATCGTAAACAGCCTTTTTGAATAATGGATCGTTTAAAAGCGGGACAACATTCTGTATGGGTATTTTGAATCCTCTTTGTCCAAGGTTTGCAATGGATTCAACAGTTGAAAAAACAACATATAATTCCTTTTCTCTTAAAAGCTCACACAAATCATTTACAATATCCTGAGTTCCAATCTTTCCAAGAGCTTCTATAGCAGCGGTAGCAAGGTTTTGTTGTTTAACGTGCGTTAGAGCCAAGAGAGTCCCGATCGCTTTAGGGTCATTTAGCTCACCTATGACATCTACAAGAAGTTTTGACAGCTCCCAGTCTTCAGGGTTTATCGCCCTTAATATTTTTTTTATCCCATGCCTGCCAATCCTTGTGAGTCCTTCTATGCCCGCTGTCCTGAGCCCCGCATTATTATGATCGGAAAGCATATCTATAAATATATCAATAAGTTTATCCTTAGAATATATCTGTAGAATCTCATCGATCGCGGCCTTTCTTACTCTGAAACTCTCATCACCGAGTAGAGATTTGATCACATGAACATTCTCATCGTAAGAGAATTTATCCAGGCTTTTTGTTAACCGTATTTTCTCTTCTTCATTTAAATCCGTTGTCGTTAGTTTGTCATCCGTCATTATGATATGCCCAATTCCTTTTTCTTCCTCGTTATCAGTTCATTAAAAGATGCTGCAAGAAAATCTTCTGCGGTTCTTATATGTTCAGGAATCCTTTTCTCAAAGTATCTATTTCCTTCCTCGATATCATCTCTCAGCAATTCCGAAAAATTTCCGTGTCTTACTCCCTCCTCAACCAACTCCTGGTTGTAAAGTGCAATATCCGATACAATAATTCTTGCAAGTCTTCTTGCCTTTTCTATTTCTTCCTTATCTAAGGGTGTTTGTACAAATCCCTCTTCTTTTAATCTCTTTATATCTTCTTTACGAAGTTCCGGGATTGTTGTCTCCACTCTCTCTGTTCCTGTCTCTGCATGTTCTATGGGTTTCTGAGGTTCTTGAATTTCTTCCAGTTTTATTAAAAGTTTGTTTATCTTGGCAATCAAATGATCTCTTATATGATGTTTCTCTATAAAATCATTGGCACCGTAAAGGCTCTGCGGCATACGTTTATAACGGGTTTTATCGTATATGGAAGCTATAAGTATAACTTTTATACCGTGAAGTCTTTCATCATTTTTTATCATCTCCGGGAACTCAAATCCAAATATCTCGGGCAAAGCTACATCAACAATAGCTACATCCGGATGTGAGTTCATCATAATGGAGATAGCCTCTATGCCGTTTTTAGCAAATAAAGGCACATAACCTGCTGCTTTTATAATAACACCAATCATATCCCTCATTGCATTACTTGAATGGGCGATTAGTATTTTTCTTACTGCCCTGTCATGATGCGGCTTGTTTGGCTCATTATTCGCTTCTTCACCTATTGCTTGCGATTTTTTCCTCAACATAAAGATAGCTTTGCATTTTGAACACCTTATCTTAATCTTATTAGAAGATAACTTATCTTCAAAAAGTTTGTATTTGGTTGAGCATACAGGACAGCTTACAATCATAAAATGGTTTATACCTTAAACATCTTTATTATATCGTGAAGAACCTTAGCCTGTTTATCTAGCAGTTTTGAAACCTCATTTAGTTGGGATATGCTTGCTACATTCTCTGAGGAACCTTCTTTAATCCTGTTCAAAGATGATGCAACAATATCATTCGTTTTGGCCTGTTCCCGTGTTGCTTTATTTATGAAATTTACCATCTCCGTTATATTTTCTATAGCCTGACTGATGAATTTGCTGCTTTTAGCCTGCTCTTCCATCGATTTCTTGACCTGCTCTGAAACTCCCCTCATCCTTTCAGCAGCACTTGTTATCTGTTCTGAACCCCTTGCCTGTTCCTGTGTTGCCTTTGCTATCTCGACCATCATGGTAGTTATATTTGTAATAGCCTCTGTTACTTCTTTTGATGCCTTTGCCTGTTCCTGTG
Organism: Deltaproteobacteria bacterium; assembly: GCA_023382265.1. Lineage (NCBI taxonomy): Bacteria > Pseudomonadati > Myxococcota > Myxococcia > Deltaproteobacteria bacterium. The sequence goes on from JAMCPX010000017.1 coordinate 15,890, forward strand.
TTGCCTTTGCTATCTCGGATGACATTAAACTGGATTTGGCCGAGCTTTCCGATATCTTCATAAGTACGGCGCCGGCTTTGTTTGCAAGTTCGCTGCCTTTTTCTACGGTTTCACTGCCAAGGATAACAGACTCCCTTGCCTGCATGGATTCAGCCTGTACAGCCCTTATTATATTTGTGATCTCCTTTGTGGATGATGCCGTTCTTTCTGCAAGTTCTTTTATTTCATCCGCCACAACTGCAAAGCTTTTTCCATACTCACCGGACTGTGATGCGATAATTGCCGCATTAAGGGCAAGCAGATTTGTTTGATCGGTAACTTCATCTATCACATTAAGTATCTTGCCTATATCATCTATTTTCTGGGTAAGATTATTTATTGTATCCTCCACATGATTAGAGGCTTCTTTTATCTTCTGCATGCCGTCTATTGTAATATTAACAGCCTCAACACCATTCTTTGCATCGCTCATAACCTGGTTGGCTATGGAAGCCGTTTCGTTTGCATTTGTTTCGATCTGTTTTGTAGATGCATCCATTTCTACTACAGAAGCGGCTGTTTCGTCTGTTATTTTAAGTAATTGATCTACATTGTCGGCAACCTGTTTGATAGAAGCACTCATCTCTTCTATTGATGATGTTGTTTCTTCAATAGAGGAAGAAAGCATCTCAACGTTTTCAAGCACCTCTTCTATACTTGATGACAGCTCAAGTACGGATGATGAGCTTTCTACCGCGGATGAATGGAGCGTTTCTGTATTTGTTGCGATCTCCTTTATGGAGGCATTTAACTCCATCATGGATGAAGAATTTTCTTCAACCGATCTTTGCTGAAACCCTGATGTCTCAAGAAGTTTTCCGGCATTATCGGATATCCTTCTAACAATTTCTGTCGTATCAGATGATGCGTTCTGTATGCGTTTTAGTATGTCTCTTAAATTCGAAGACATGGTATTAAATGAATTTGCAAGCATGCCGATCTCATCTTTTGATTTTGCAGATACCGTTTGGGTAAGGTCTCCTTCTGATATAAGAGACGCCTTTTCAGCTATAACAGGGATCTGTCCTATGATCCTCTGAACAAAAAGAAACGTTATACCAGCACCGATTATGAAATTCATGAGAACGATAAGTAATGCGCCCCATATAAATGATACGATCTTTTTTGATATACCGGCAAGAGACATGCCGAGATACACATAGCCCTGAACCGTTTTAGCCTGCTGCAAGGCTCCGCTCGCGTTTGGCTTGGAACTCTCTGTGACAACATCCTTGTTTACTTCAATGAATTGTCCGATATGGTGAATGGTAATTGTCGTGTTATGATTTTTTGCCGTTCTGAGTATTTCAGCTAAAAAATTTGCTGTCGCCTTATTCCTGTATTTAGATGCAAGCGTTACTCCGTTTGCATCCGTTATAACAACATAACTTACATCATTATCCTTAAACATATTATCTATAAGTTCCTCAAGAACAACTCTATCCTGAGCAATAACACCAAACCGGACATTGTAAGCGAGGTCCTCCGCTATCGTATTACCCCTTTTAACAAATTCCACCTTATCGAGTGATCTCATAAGGAATAGATAATATAAGCTGTAGACAGTGCTAAGTGCTATGATTCCCCAGAGTATGTAAATAATGAATTTAAGCCTGAGGCTATATTTGACATTCTCCAACTCTCCAAAAAATTTCATCTTGTGCCTCCAGTTTTTTGTTTTTTATCCTTAAAAATTAATTTCTCGAATTGTATTTTCTCTGTTGTCGAAAGGATTTTATCCAGCTCAAGAACCATGATGATCCTTTTTTTATCGCTGACAACACCGGAAAGATACTCAGAACCAATGCCTTTTGCTATTTGCGGCGGCGGCATAACCTTGCTCTCAGGAACTTTTAACACCTCTTTAACTTCATCAAGGATTAAACCTGCTACCCTATCCAGAACCCTTACTATAACTATACGGGCATTTTCATCGGGTTTGTCGGATAGCACATCGAATCTCTTTCGCATATCAACAATAGGTATGATCGTTCCTCTGACATCAATGACGCCTTCAAGAAAATCCGGTGCTTTGGGAACTTTTGTAAATGGTGTGTATTTTATAATCTCTACGATTTTATTTATGTCAATTGCAGAATAAACATTCCCGATTTTTAATACTATGAACTGTTTAATAAGCTCTTTCTGATTAACGTTTTTATCAAGTTTTTGCGTATCACTATTCTTTGTATTCATACATTAAGCCTTTAACATATCGGACGATTTTATTATTTCTTTAAGGTTCAATACAACAGTAAATCCACCATTATAAGTGCTTATCCCTGATAAAAACTTAACATCCACACTACCGGAAACATTGGTAAGCTTGATAGAGTCGGAAGAGATCCTTTTTACATTTGTTATTTTATCCACTACAAGCCCCAAAGCTGCATTATCCATATCAACCATAACAAATCTCGTATCTGTGCCAAAGTTTAAGAAGGGTAAACCTATACGCGTTCTCATATCTATTAAAGGCATGATCCCACCCCTTAGCACTACTATACCGAGGACGAACTTGGCTGTATTGGGTACGGGCGTGATATCTCTGACCCTTATTATTTCCTTTACCAAAGAGATCTCTATTCCATACTCTTCCTCGCCGAGATTAAAGCATAGAAGTTCTTTTTCACTGTCCAGTGGTGTATACTTTTTTAGTTCATTATGTGCAAGTTCAAGTAAAGTATGAGGCTCCGTAGATACAGGTTTCCTCTCCTGATCCGGTTGTGATTCTATCAAAGGCTCTTTAATCCGGTTCTTTTCGCCTTGCTCTTGAGAAGACATTATCCCGGGTTCTTTTTTTTGTTTCTCTTTAAGTTTAGCAAACTTCTCTGATTGCTCTTTTGCCTTTTTTCTTAACTTCGATATATCCATTTTAGGTTAAACTTATCCTGACATCATCTATAATTGCATTTATAGATTTATCATCGATCATTTCAAGCTCTTCACCATAACCATAAAGCAACGCATTGTTGCATAATGTGTTTATAGATCTCGGAATGCCTTTTGAGTATTTGTATATCATATCTACAGCGGAAGATGTAAACAGAGGTTTATCCCTGCCCGCGACATTTAATCTAAAATATATGTATCCCTCAACCTCTTCTCTGCTGAGTGAACCAAGATGAAAAGCAACCCCTATCCTCTGTCTGAATGCATCGTAATACTTTGTCTGTATCCTTTTACGAAATTCGGTTTGACCGATAAGTATTATGCTTAAAAGATTCATATTATCAAGCTGATAGTTTGTTAATAAGCGGATTTCATCTATTGTGCTTTTTGATGGAATCAATTGTGCTTCATCTATTATTATAACCGGAACCGTATTTTTATTATAAAGGTCTGAGATCTTATCGCTGATCTGTTCTATTATCTCATATTTGAAGTATCTGAGATCCTCTATCCCAAGCCTTTTTGCAACGGTTTTTAAAAATTGGGTCGGAGAAAGTCGTGGATTGATAATATTTATAATTGTATAGTTTCCCTCAAGACTATCCATTACACTTCTCGATATTGTAGTTTTGCCCGATCCTATATCACCCGTAAGAACAGCGAGCTCTTTTTCCTGTATTGCAAACAAAATCCTTTCGTATGCCTCTTCGTGTTGTTTTGACTTATACAAAAATTTGGGATCGGGTGTTTTATTAAAGGGCTTTTCTTTTAATGAATAAAACTCTTCGTACATATTAACCCCTTACCACTTCTTCCACAAATATAGATACATCTATTACAAGAACGATTTCGCCTGAACCCACATCAGCAGCACCGGAAATACCTTTTACGCCTTTCAATAATTTACCGAGAGGTTTGATAACAACATCCTGCTGCCCGATAAGGCTGTCGGTCAATATCCCTATCAATCTTTCACCAACACCCACCTCAACGACATAATAGTGATCCGGACTTTTATCTTCCTTTTTACCGAAATCCAAAACCCTTGATAGTCTTACAACCGGTAAGACAGTATCCCTGAGTTTGATTATTTCTCTATTCTCTACAGTTCTTATATCCTCTGAACGTATAAAAATGCTTTCATTTATTGAGTTTAGAGGAATAGCATATCTTTTGCCGTCTGCCTCAACGATTAAAGCCTGAATAATGGCAAGCGTTACCGGCAGTGTAAGTTTGGTTCGTGTCCATTTACCTTCCTCTGTTTCTAAATCTATCATACCGCTTATTGCTCTAAGATTTGTTTTTACAACGTCAAGTCCAACTCCTCTGCCCGATATTTCGCTCACGTCAGACTTTGTAGAAAAACCTGGCAGAAATAACATGCTGAATAATTCATCCCTGGTTGGTTTTGAGGATGATGAGAGTAACCCGCTTTCTACAGCCTTTTTTCTAATAGCTTCAAGTGATATTCCTTTACCATCGTCTTCTATTTCTATAATGACATGATTGCCTTTTTGATATGCACGTATCGATATCCTGCCTTTTTCCGGTTTACCCGATAGTAGTCTTTCCTCTGCTTTCTCTATTCCGTGATCTATTGAATTCCTTATTATATGCATCATTGGATCTGTCAGCTCTTCTATAATCAATTTATCCAATTCCGTTTCTGCACCGTAAAAAGACAGTTCCATTTCTTTGTTGAGACTTTTAGCGATCCTTGTAGCTGTTCTTGTGAGTTTATCAAAAAGCTGGCTCAAAGGGATCATCCTTATATCAAGAATACCGAGCTGAAGTTCATTCAGTTTCATCTCCAGTCCTTTCAATATTTTGGCAAATTCAACGGCTGTACCTTTAAATCCAGTCTCCTGCCGTAAGGTCTCTAATGTTCTTAAAAGGTTTGTTTTGAAAAGGATAAGCTCACCTACAATATTCATGATATGATCAAGCTTCGCTATGTCAACCCTTACAGTCTGAGCTATACCCTTTATCGACGTGGTCTCATCAATACCCGATGAGACTACGGATTGCGAGCCGTTATTATCATGTGTAACGGCGGCAGACTCTTTTTGATTTCTCAAGTTTTGTACTTCCAAATTTTTAAAATCCAGGGCACTGCGTATTTTGTCTTCCGACTCTTTCGTTCCAATAATGATATCGAATTTTATTTCGTTTTCTTTTGCCTCTGTTGTGCTTGGAAGTGTAGTAATAAGCTCTCCAAAACTTTTTAATTCAGCAGTTAAATCGGATAGCTCTTTATCAAAACTCATAATATTAAAAATTGTTTCTATCTTAAATATGTCGTTGCCCTCCTTGATGTTTTCTCTTAACCTTGATTCCTCATACTCCGTGAGAACACCCAGTATGTCCTTGTTTAATGAGAGTAACGAAAATATATCGTCCTTTTTCTCTTCCGGTTTATCATTCTCTGCATCTAAAAGCTTTTTGAGCAGCGGTTCTATATCAGTGCCTCTGCCGAAATTTTCCGAAGAGACCATTGTTCTCAAAAGATCGCCTGCAGAGTACAAAGCATCTATAAGCTGATCCGAAATCTTAACTTTACTCAGTCTTACTTTATCAAGCAGATCCTCCATCTTATGGCTTGTATCTGTAACTTCTTTGAAACCAAACATACTGGATATCCCCTTCAGGGAATGTGCCGCACGGAAAAGATCGTTTATTACATCTGGATCGGGCTTAGCCGTCTTTCTTGCATTGTCTATGATAAGAACGTCCTCAAATAATTTATCTATAAGCTCTTCCGCCTCTGCAATAAATTCTTTTGTTGCTTTATTTTGTTCCATGAGCTATCCTATATACCTTTTTATAAACTTTTGAAGCGCCTCAGGCTTAAAGGGTTTAACAAGGTATTCGTTTGCACCAAGCCCGATACCTTTTTTCCTGTCATTCTCTGTTCCCTCTGTAGAGATAATGATTAGAGGTATATCTTTATACTGCTCATTTTTTCTTATAAAATTTATGAGTTCAAGCCCATTTATGTCAGGCATATTTATATCCGTTACGACTAGTTGAAATCTTACCTGCGGCAGCAGTTTTAGAGCTTCAAAACCAGTTGGAGCTTCATAGATATCATAGTCACCAACACTTTCTATAGCGGAGGAAATAAATGCACGCATGGTAGCGGAATCCTCTACAATAAGGATATTGTCTGTCATTATTACTTTCGCTCCTTTAGCATTCTTTCAAGATAAGACTTTTCCATAACCACACTTGCCTGATTCATAAATATCTCAAAGGCTGTCATATCGCCGATTGGCTTTTTAAAGGGGACATTATCACCGTAGAATATGGCTGCAACTCTATTTGCCGTTAAGAGTGGTATAACATAGCATTCGATAGGCCAGACGCCGCCAAGCTGATCTATAAATCGCTTATTGGCTTCTGTATGCTGCGGCTCTGCTTTGATGGGCCTTTTGTATTGCATTACCCTGCCCAGTATTAAATCATCATCTATTTTGATCTCCATTTTTTTTATAACCATATTGGGATTTTTAAAAAAAGACTCAAGCCCGAATTGTCCGAGCCCTTTTACATTGTTCTTTTTGACAAGAAATAAGACGCCTCTGTTGAGGAGTTCACTTGCAAACCTCATTGTAAGCAGTGTTACCTCGCCTGTAAAATTTGGATGCATAAGTTCATCAATCATTGATTTCAAAGTAAGCAATCCGGGACTTGATTCGGTTTTAAGTATGGGGCCTTCCGGTAAAAGGTCTGTTTCATTAACAAACTCATTCGTTAATTCCTCTGTTATATCCTGTATAAGTTTGTGTCCTGCATCATCTTCTTCTTTTATTTCCTGTTTTGTTGTTACCACTTCCTTCCACACAGGTTTAAATGTAAAACCTGCCTCATGATACTGCCTCATAAGGGTTGAAATCTTTTCAACTATATCCATATAGGTATCAATTTCATTCAAAGATCTTGAGAATTTCTTCGGCTTTTTTAAATATGCGTACACACCAAGCATCTTGGCCTCTTTTAAAACTTCTTCATTGTTTACACTGCTCAAAAGTATAATCGGTATCTTTAGTTTTTTTTCTATTGTCCAATTAAGAAGTTCCAGACCGCCAAGCATACCCTCACCTTTAGTTTTTGGTATGGCAAGTTCGGTAACGATTAAAGGAAACCTTGGTGAATCATGTATAGATTCAAGATAGTTATAAAGCGTCCTCAGATCATCCATAACAGTTATTTTCAGTCCTCTTGACTCAAGGCTTTCTTTAAAAAATGACTGTGATTCTGTATTGGGATCAAGAATAATAATCTCTTCCATCTCCATTAACTTCGGTTCCATTTCTTCTGTAACAGAAATCGGCGTACTCTCGGCTCTTTTTTGTTCATCGATTTGGCGCACAGCTTCCATTGCCACGTACTGAGGATTAATAGGAACAGATAAATAACACTCATACGCATTTATCAAAACATTCCTGTCACTCGCTTCACTCAGTTCAAAGTTGAAATTTCCCTCTTTCCATTCAAAAAAGTTAAATATGATTGATGTCACATACGATTTTATAAATTCATCAATGCCCTCTTTATCAATAACATTTGAGTTTATCAAAAGAGATCTCGGATCCTCGATCTCTTCAACCCTGATACGATCGTACATCTTTTTTTCCAGTTGTTCTGTAAGGATACCTTTATTTTTAAGTAATCCCAATATATTATTAGGATTGGATGATATTGATGCGGATATGAGCTGACCATCAGAAAATACAAGTTTACCTTCTTCACCCTTCTTCGTAAGATAAAGAATTCCAGACCGCCTGCTAAGGCTTACTATCTGTAGTATATCACCAAGAGCTAAATCCTCAAGGCTACCTATTAAACTCATTTATTAAGAATTCTCCTATATATCAATTGTTTAATTTTATTATCATACCAATACATAGGTGTAAAGCAACAAACATTAACCCGAATAAGACAATGACGTAAATGTGCATCAAAAGATGCGAATTTGATTGCATAATAACATAAATAAAAGTATAAGGGTAACAAAAGGTATGTGATACTATGCGTATAGGTATTATTACAAGCGGAGGTGATTCACCGGGAATGAACGCGGCTTTAAGGGCATCCGTTAGAACAGGATTATCTTATGGATTTGAAATGATAGGCATACATAGAGGTTTCTCCGGTTTATTACAGGAGGCTTTCCAAACTCTCGATTCTAAATCCGTAAGCGGCATACTTCAGTTTGGCGGGACAATTCTTCAAACGGCGAGATCTAAAGAGTTTTATGAGGAACAAGGCAGGCTCAGGGCTGTGGAGATCATAACAAAAAATAATATAGATGCATTGGTTATTATAGGAGGAAACGGCTCATTAACCGGCGCTTTAAAATTGGATGAGCTTGGCATCGCAACGGTTGGTATACCTGCATCTATTGATAATGATATGTATGGTACGGATATGGCAATAGGTGTCGATACGGCACTCAACACAATAATACAAGTTATAGATAAAATAAAGGACACAGCCTCATCGCATGAAAGGGCTTTTATCATAGAGGTAATGGGGAGAGAATCCGGGTATCTTGCAACAATGTCGGCAATAGCAAGCGGTGCTGAGATTGTTATCGTTCCTGAGGTTCCTTATGACATAAAGGATATCTCCGTAAGACTTAAAAAACGTTACGATGAGCAACGTTCGAATAGCATAATCATTGTCGCCGAGGGTGCTGTAAGCGCTTTTCAGATCGAAAAAGAATTAAAAGATGAAATCGGATTTGAAATAAGAGTAACCGTACTCGGGCATATCCAGAGAGGAGGCTCTCCCTCCATATTTGATCGTTTGATTGCATCGCGTTTCGGATATCATTCTATAAATTTTTTAAAACAAGGCGGGAAAGGTAAAATGGTTGGGCTCGTGAAAGACGAGATTACCTTTACACCTTATAAAGATGTGATCTCAAAACAAATTCCGTTTAATGCAGAATTAATTCATATCATGGAACTGCTTGGTACATAAAAACATAAACCCGAAAATACAACAAAGAAATAGCGGCGACCCGTTGAGTCGCCAAAAACAGGACGGTTCACCGAATCTCCCATACAATAAAAGACATATTAAAATGTCCTCCGGAAGTTTATATGCAGTTATTAGTGGGGGCATATCATGCCCTTGTCTTTATAGTCTTTTTTATTCCTGTGAATGAATTTTTTTGCTTAATCAAAAAGAAAGGCAGCAAAAAACTCGCTGCCTTTTTAAAAAGAGGGGGATTACTATTTAAGGTAATTTCTGTAATGTATCATTAAGTATCGTCAGTATATAGGTTGGGTTGTGTATGCCAAGACTGCCGTCGCTATTAACAAGTGCGTAGTTCCAGCCTGCTTCCAAAACCGTCGTGGTTAGAGGATTTGCTGCACTATTGATCCAGAATACAGGACCCGGGGCAGAACCTGTTGTTGCTGTTATAGAACCCATCGCAAGTGTGAATGTTGCGTTAGAGGAATCCCACAACTGGTAGCCCTGCTGTCCGTGCACCTCCGAGAATGCCGCTGCCGTTACAGGAGTTGCGATTGTCTTGGTGTTTGAGGCCCATATTGTATAACCTGATGAAGCTGAAAAGTTGATTGCAGCGATTACAGTATTAGAAAGGTTCGTTTCAAGCTGATTCAGTAAACCCTGAACCTCTGTTTGTAAGCCGTAGCCTGTAACACCCGATCCATGACAGTTCTGACAGATCGTGCCCTGGTCCTGTGGATTGATTGTCCATACATGTGATGAAGGCGCACCTCCTGGATTGTTTGGATTATAGACCATGTGACATGTTACGCATGTATCTGCAATGTTTGCGTGCTTTGACACATATATCGTGGTTGTGCCTGTAATACCTGTAAAGTATGAGCTTTGGCCCATCAGTATGTCTGCCTGCGAAGGTGTATGAGGCGCAGAGTAATCAGCTACTGGAACAGAGTCATTCCTTAATCCATTTCTTGTATTATGACACTCCATACAAATTGCACCCGCACCTACCGAGTCCGCAGTAAACCCTGCTGCAAGTGTAAATGTGTTGCCGTAAACTCTTAGCTGATCAGGGTTGGCGGCATTATGGGGATCATGACATGCCTGGCATGTTTGAGGTTGAACCTGCGATACTGTAAGCCCTAAAGCTGCAAGCTGGGTAAGATTAAGACCAACGAGGTTTTGCATGCCATTGTTTACGCCAGAAGAAACCTGGTCAATATATGCATTAAATCCCTGTGCAGAGTGACATCTTCCACAGTGTGCCGCATTTGAACCCATTCCCTGGATTGTTGCCTCTGAAAGTGATAAGTCAAGATTCGCATGAGGTGATATTGCCCAGTCAGGGCCATTTGAATCATGGCACTGACTGCATACCCCTGCATCCCATCCAACCCTTGCCTGTAAATCATAAGCCTGGTTGGTACTGTGATGTGCTTGTGAGTTACTTGGGCCGTGGCAATTCTCACATTGTATATTGGAAAGTGCTGCAAGCCCTGCATAATTTGAAAGCATATTTGTCCAGTTTGATAATTGAAGAGTGTCCGGAAATGCCCACCCAAGGGTTTTCATCACATCGTCAAACCCATCGTTATTCGCGAGCGGCGCCTGATCATAACCAACAGTATGACAGCTCAAACACACCTCATTAGTAGTTAAAGGTATTGGAGAGGAGTCATAGGGCGGGATATCTGCCGGTTCATATCCAGAAGGACCAACAGTGCCGTCTCCGATTAATCCCTCAATACCTCTTGTAAACATACTCGCATGTTGAGTCTGAAACCATGGTGCAAAATTACCTGTAATAGTGCCGTTATGACATGCGCTGCAGCTTGAATTTGAATACCCGCCGGAACCATCAATAGCTCCCATCCATGTTCCTGCTGCAATTGTGAAATAAATACCCGTAGTCGTTTCTTTTATTGTATATAAACCCGCTACATCAGGAGTAAATGTTACAACTGTGTATGGGCTTGCTGCTACATTTGTTACAACAGCATTAGAGCCTGCTGGTTTTGATATAATTGATATTGACGGTGTGGTTGATGTAAAACTAAGGTACACGGGAGTTCCGATACCCACATTTTCTATACCCGCTGTTTTACTCGCGGCTCTTACCATTATTTCCGATACCGCTTGAACGCCGGCAGGATTTGTCACATAAAGTGTAAGTCTGTATAAACCTACTTGCGTTGGTCCTATTGATATAATGCTGTCTCTGCCCTGATCGGGTGTTATACCATTAACCTGAGACATCATTGGATCCGTCGTAAAAGTAATTGATGCTGTTGTTGCTCCCGGTATCTGAGTTTCAACCCCCCCATACTGAGGGTACGGAATAACTGTCCATGTATAAGAGAGTGCTGACGCTGGATAATTCTGATCTGTTACATTTGCAGATATATTAACAGCTGCATTATATCCTACATTGTAAAGCCCGACATCATAAGCATCCATATAATAATTAGATGGCCACGTAATCAAAGAAGGCTGCAAACTCAATGGGGCCAAAGCTAATGATACTGATACCGTAACCGTTGAGCCTGCCGCTACTGCAAAGTACCCTGAAGTATACTGTGCATATCCTTTTGCACTGACCACCACCTGATACGGACCCACTGGTATGTTAGGAAAACTGAATTTACCCTGCGAATCGGTAGTAGTTGTTGGAAGAACTGCAGGAATCAATGCTACTGTAGCATTTGAAACAGCCTTGCTGCTTGAACTATCAACGACAACTCCAGCTATGGTTCCTGTGCTTAATCCTGCCTTACCCGCAGGTCCGGCAGACCCTGCGGCACCTGTTGAACCTTTACATCCTGTAATACTTATAGATATCAGGATGCTTGCTAAAAAGAACAAACCTTTTAATTTCATATGTCCTCCTTCAATAATACTTACTTTGAACGCATTTTTTATACCATCTGTTGTTTTAAGATGGCAAGCTTATAAGTATTTATTTTCCCTGAATATCTTAGAAAATAGCTATATTGATTCAGTAGTATGAAATGGTAATTTTTGGTTATAACGCACTATTATATGGTGAAATCACCCATTTACGAACAAAAAAGATTATTATGCAAAAATAATTCTGGGATGCGTTAAAAAAAAACGGTGAGACTGAGAAATGTGTAAAAATGGATCATAGTGCCGAACCAGCGTACAGCGGCGAGTCAGTCTAGCCGCTCACACTTAGCATTTTATTTTGATTTAATTGTTTTACAAAAGGAAAAATCGTATGAGCAGAAAAACACTTTTTGTTGACACTATTAAAACTAATATGTATATTGTATACAATTAAAAGTATAAGGAGGAAGACATGGGAAGACTTAAAGACAAACTATCAAAGTTGATTCCAATATGGAGAAACAATGTTAGCACTTTATCTAAAGAACATGGAAAAATAAAGATCGATGAAGTGGAATTGGATCAGGCCTTAGGCGGAATGAGGGATATAAAATCAATGGTATGTGAGACCTCTTATCTTGACCCAATGGAAGGCATAAGATTCCGTAATTATACAATTCCGGAAGTAAGAGAAAAACTGCCAAAACCGGAACCCAATAGTGAGGCATATCCGACAGGATTATGGTACTTGCTACTTACAGGAGAAATTCCTTCAAAAGATGATGTACTTGAAATAGAGGATGAATTTAAAGTTCGGGCGAGTGTGCCTGAATATGTATTTAATGTAATAAAAGCACTTCCCTCGGGAACTCATCCGATGACACAATTTGCAGTAGGAATTCTTGCATTACAAAAAGATTCTATCTTTGCAAAAAAATACAATGACGGCATGAAAAAAACAGATTACTGGGAACCGATGCTTGAAGATTCTATGAATCTTCTGGCGAAACTGCCGGGAATTGCTGCGTATATCTACAGACATACCTACAAAGACGGGAAAATTATTCCTGCTGAACCAAAGCTTGACTGGGGAGCAAATTTTGCCCACATGATGGGTGTTGATAACCCAGAATATAAAAATCTGATGAGACTTTATCTTATATTGCACAGTGATCATGAAAGTGGTAATGTCAGCGCACATGCTGGACATTTGATTGCCTCGGCGCTTTCTGATGTATATTATTCTATTTCGGGTGCTATGGATGGATTAGCCGGACCATTACATGGACTTGCAAACCAGGAATGTCTTAAATGGATAATGGATCTTTACAATAAATACAATGGAATCCCGACAAAAGAACAGGTTGAGCAATTTACAAATGATACTTTGAACAGCGGCAAGGTCATACCTGGCTACGGTCATGCCGTTCTCAGAAAAACCGATCCAAGGTACACCGCACAAAGAGAATTCGCATTAAAATTCATGCCCGATGATCCATTGTTTAAAACCGTAAGTAATATATTTGACGTTGTTCCAAATGTACTCATGAAACAGGGTAAAGCAAAAAATCCATGGCCCAATGTTGATGCACACTCCGGCGTACTGCAGTATCATTATGGTGTAAAGGAATTTGACTTCTATACAGTCTTATTCGGTGTTTCCAGGGCACTCGGCATAACAGCTCAAATCGTGTGGGATAGGGCAGTGGGTGCACCTCTTGAGCGACCAAAATCTGTTACTCTCCAGATGCTAAAAGAGGCAATACTAAAAGCTTAAGTTGTGCATTTGGTAATACATGGGATCTTGGGTAAGTGAAAAACGGGTCACCCCAAAAAGCATAAATTTTTTTGGGTGACCCGTTCTGCCTGTTCTTCTTTTGCAATGTCTTTCATAATCTTTACCCCTATTAGGAAGCATTCATTTATTATGCCGCTTTCCTCTTTCTTTTCCATCAGGCACCAAGGTATTTTTTAAAGAGATCGAGTGTCCTTTCCCATGCGTCTTGTGAAGCATCCTCATTGTATGAGGTACCGGTGTGATTGAAAAAGGCGTGATGTGTACCGGGGTAGAGTTTCATCTCAAAATTCGTTTTATACTCTACAATAGCTTTCATGAGCTCAGGCAGTCCCTGGTTTATACTGCTGTCTTCGCCCGCATATATCCCGGGCACAGCGCCTTTTATGTTTGCAACGGCTTCTATGGGTTTAGGATTTGCCCGGTAATACACCGCTGATGCCTCAAAAGGCTTTATTGTTGATATCTGGAAGGTCAGCCCGCCTCCCATACAAAAACCGATTACCCCCATTTTGTGGACATTATAGTTTGCTTTTAAAAAGTTGTATGTGGATTCCAGGTCCTTTAACATATTTTCTTCAACCTTATGTCTGTTTATCATAAGGTCCGTAATGATCTTTTTCTGTGTTTCGTCAGACTTTGACATGATCTCATTCAACACAGATGGATCTCTTCTTTTTTCGGGTGGGATAGAGAACATCGGGGTCATTGCATTCGTTATAATCTTCTATGTAAACAGCGCATCCTGGTTTTATCTTGAATACAAGTGTGGCGCAAGGGCTATATACCCCTGTCCAGCTAATCTATTAGCAACACCACGTATAAAATCGGTAAAACCGAATATTTCCTGTATAACTATTATGCCGGCTGCCTTGGTTTTGACTTCCGGCACTGCAAGATGCGTCCTGATTTCGCTGTTATCGTGTGTTTTATATCTTACATTCCTGCTATCCATAATCGTTGATCCTTATCTATCTTGTCTTGGACTTTGGACTGCTGTATCATTTACCCGAATCCAGTACTCTATCTACCCTGTACACAGGACTTTTCAATAATTTATCGTCTTTTCTAATAATGTTAACTTTGATGGATTATGGGGTCTACACACACTTGACAAAGATTCTGATCTGCTCCCTATTTCTAACTACTTGAAAAACAACATGCGCCCGGGGGGATTTGAACCCCCGGCCTGCGGATTCGTAGTCCGACGCTCTATCCACTGAGCTACGGGCGCATTATTTATATTTCAATATGTTATATGATGTTCCTATTTACTGTCAAGCGGCTGCTGCCAACTTATCCCCGTTTTTTTTGTGAAAATCAGTTCCCATCATTGCATCCTTGAGTTAAATGTTGACAACGATCCACATTAAACGCTTACATGCAAAAACATCCTTAACCCATAGCCAATCAAAAAAGATAAACCCGCAACTCCAATGCTGATCAAGCTCATCTCAAGAAACCTGCTCAAGAACGGTACTTCTTTTGTTACAGAAATGAAGTAGGTGAAAAAAAATATAATAACAACAGCAGTGATAATGGATAATAATATGGCAAGATGATAGCTTTGAAAAATAAAAAATGGGGCAACAAGTAATGCCACAGCAATTATATAAGCCACACCGGTATACATTGAAGCTTTAAAAGGATTTTTATCATTCCGGTCTGATTTTTTTGCAAGATACTCTGATGACATCATCGATAAAGCCGCTGCGATACCTGTGATCAAACCTGCTACCCCTATAAGGTGCGTTTTCTGGAATGCAAAAGATAAACCTGCAAGTGTACCTGTGATCTCCACAAGTGCATCATTTAATCCGAGGATCATGGAGCTTATGTAATTGAGTTTATCTTCATCAATTAAAGATATTAGTTCTCTCTCGTGCTTCTCTTCATCTTCAATTATTTCTGCCGTCTCTTTAAATTGATCGGATATCCGCCTGTAAGCAAGCTGCGCCCTATCTTCTCCTTTTTCCATAATCTTTATGGCAAAAGTTAAACTGAATAGCTTAACAATAGCAATGTAGAAAAAGATTTTTATTCTGCTCGGTTTTATATCTATTTTCGTATATCTTTTCCATATATCATAATGACGAAGCTCGTCATCGCATATTTTCTGTAATACTTCTTTATTTTTATCTTTTGAGTTATCAGAAAGCCTTTTATAAACAAAATGTTCTGTAATTTCATTTTTTTGAAAAGCCATCAGAGACAGCATCATGTTCTGTTCCAAAGTGTTTTTATTCATATAATCTCTCCTTAAAACTCATTCTCATTTTTTAATATTATCAGAACGCATATAAACTGTCATCTTAGGCTTATACCAGATTTATCGAATTATTATCATCTGATTGCAAATTTATATCGATTAACATATATCTATACTTAAACATGACAAAAAGAGAAATAACAAACACTATAAAGCTATTGGTATTCTTCATAATTATAGGGATCATAGCAGGTGTCTCATTACATTTAATAGCAATACATACAAAAATGATTCCTATGGGTTTTTCTTCTATAATCGATGCTGCCATAATCTTTATTTTAGGTATGATAATTATTAAGGTAATACAGAGATTTATAGCCAACACATTCATGTATATAAGTGAAGACAATGCAGGTGTTTTAAAATTTTTTATCAACCTCATTGTATACTCAGCCTTACTCATTATTATCTTTTCTGTACTTGGCATTAATGTCACAAACATACTGCTTGGTGCCACATTTCTTGGTATAGTTTTAGGCCTTGCAGCCCAGACAATATTATCTAATTTATTTGCGGGTATTATTATCCTTTTTGCCAAGCCTTTCAAGATAGGAGATAGAATCACTGTTGTGACATGGCAATGGGGAGTATCTCCATCTACTTATCAACATGAGGCCCTTAAACCAGGATATACAGGCATGGTTAAAGATGTAAACCTTTTATTTACAACCATAAAAGAAGATAACGGCATGGAATTAAAAGCACCAAATAATGTACTTATGTCTGCACTTATCACGAATTATTCGGGAGTGAAAAAGCGGATAACAAGGGTGAGATTTGAGCTCGATAAAAAAGTTGAGCCTGGTGCATTTAAAAAGGCTCTGGAATCGTATCTTGATCAGGATGAAATTATATTAAAAGAACCTTCACCGGCCATAAGAACAGTGGATTTAACTTTGAACAGCTATTTCATAGCAGTAGAAGTGTATTCGGAAGAGATAAATGAAGATCCCGTCAGAGATATAATACTTAATTTTTGTTTAAATTATACTAAAGGGGTAAAACAGAATTAAGCAAGATTGAGTGAATGATCCGTGGATGAAGATAAAATAAAATAAGGAGGACAATAAGTGAGATGTTATAAATGCCTTAAAGAAGTTCCTGCGGGTGTAGAAAAGTGTCCTCATTGCGGTCAGATTTTGTTTCCCAAATTTTCAAAAAACAATCCGGAGCAAAAATATAAAACAGGGCAAGAATCAATAGAATCAGCAAATGGAGGAAAGTCAAGCACCCCTGTACAGAAATCAGCGATTTTTCATGTTGGAGATATAATACTCTCCAGATACGAAGTAAGGGAGTTACTCAACTCTAAGGGCCTTGGGAACACGTACAAAGTAAGAGATAAAACTCGAAAAAAGATTTTTGTACTCAAAACCATACAACCCTCGTTGCTTTCATCGCAAAAGATAAAAAACCAGTTGTTCAACATTATGAAGATACTGAAAGAGCTAAAGCTGCCGGAGATTGCGATCATATATGATTATGGGGAGATAGAAACTACTCCATATATTGTTACAGAGTACATAGAGGGGCTGACGCTCAGAAAATTGCTTGATGTAAGAAGAGACATGAAGCGTTTCTTTAAAGGTGAAGAACTCGAATCCATACTTAGACATCTGTGCAAAGCATTGATTACCGCCCATAATAACGGCATTGTTCATGGTGATTTAAAACCTGAAAATATCTTCATACTTCCAAACGGTATAAAGATCACGGATTTTGGCATTGCAAGCGCGCTCTCGCCATTAGACTTCGCATCAATACAGCAAGATCTCGGGTATGCTTATGCATACATAGCCCCGGAGATCATCATAGGTGGGGCATTGGCAAAAGTAAGTGACATATATTCACTCGGGGTTATAACCTATGAGATGCTAACAGGGCTTATACCTTCCGGCGTAGTAAGCCCGCCGAGCACCTATAATAAAGAACTTTTCCCGGACATTGACAGAGTAGTTTTGAATGCCATACAGCAGGATTATGAAAAACGGGCTCAATACATAACCGATTTCTATAAAACACTCGTGCACTTATTTGGAAAAGAACCGGATGCCTTTGAAGAAAAACAATGGGAAACAAAAGAACAGCAAGGAATAGAAGAGGCTGGCAAACTGCATACAGAAATCGATAAAGAATTATTAATGTATATAGACACGGAAGGGACAAGTATCCCTCATACTAATCTTGAGGAGGCATCTAAAAAAGAAACAGCAAACCCTTCGGAACCCCGGCAGCAAATTATAGAAAATCTTCCTCTGATAGAAGAAAAACACTCACCTGTTAGACAGCCAGAGCCTGAAAGCGATATCGTTCAAGAACAACAGTTAGAGCCTAAAAAGGTACCGTTAATACCTTCTCCAGAAAAGGTTAAGGAGAAACTCGCTAAGAAATCTCCAATCGGACTTATAACAGTTATAAGTGCTGGTACTGCAATTATATCAGCAGTCATTGTATGGATGGTTTTGAAGCCATCTCACGAGATAATAGCATCTCGTATTACTCCATCTCAGATGGCTTCAACTCAAATAACCCAATCTCAGATGACTTCAACTCGAAAAACCAAATCTCAGATGACTGCATCTACTATAAAACATGTCCTAAGAAAGGTCATAAAACATACAAAACCTGTTGAAAAAGCAAAAATCATACCGCACCAGTTACAACAGCCTGAAAGCATTGCAAAGCCGATAGAACAAAGAAAAGAAAAGCTACCTGTAAAACCTGAAAAAGAGGTAAATGCAGCTGTAGTGCCGGAGAAACTCATTACACCACCTGCACCAAAACCTCAATGCCCTGATAACATGGTATATATACCTGCCGGCAGCTTTATAATGGGCAGTTCTCCTTCCGATCCTATGAGAGATTTTTCAGAAAAACCAAATGTAAAAACATACATAGATAGCTTTTGTATTGATAAATATGAGTACCCGGATAAAAAAGGCGTAATACCTGTAGTAGATATAAATTTCTATACCGCCAAACAGATCTGTAGCGAAGAAAATAAAAACCTTTGTACTGAAGCTGAATGGGAAAAAGCATGTAAAGGATCCGGCAATCTCAAGTACCCTTATGGAAATAAATGGGATGATTCAAAATGCAATACGCAAACATCCGACGGAACGAACAGGTCTATTGCACCATCAGGGAGTTTTATAGGATGTGCGAGCGGTTATGGTGTTTACGATATGAGTGGAAATGTAATGGAGTGGACTGATAATGTTTTTTCATCGGCAGATACTCGGTATAAGGTAGTAAAAGGGGGCTCTTATACAAGGCCTGACTGGGGGACACGCTGTGCATCCAGATACAATATGCTACCCAATTCAACGAGCCCTGAAGTGGGATTCAGATGTTGCAGCAACCCGTTGAAATGATCTAAGAACTCAAGTTTTCAATTTCAGCTCTCACCTTATCAATAAGTACCTCTTTATTATCCATATTGTATTGATCAACTTGTATGGGTTTACCTATCTTAACCCTTATTGTGCCTGATTTTACCAATAATGAATGAGAAGGTAAAATCTCAAAACTTCCTTTTATTCCAATAGGAACAATTGAAAAGCCTGATTCTATAGCAAGTACGAATCCGCCCTTTTTAAACGGCCCTATTTTGCCGGTCAAGCTTCTTGTACCTTCAGGGAAAAGTATAATAGAAAATCCATATTTAAGCATACGCCTTCTTGCTTGTTCAATACTCTTTCTTGCCAATATAATGTTTTTTCTATTAATAATAACGTGCCTGCCCAAATACACTGCCAAGCCAAAAACCGGAATCTTCAGCAGTTCTTTTTTTGCAAAAAATCTTAATTCCAAGGGTGATTTGAATACAATAGCTGCCGTATCAATGTGGCTTATGTGATTGGACATAAAAATGTAAGATTTGTTTTTATCGAGTTTATCAAATCCTTCAATATCCACTTTTATACCGGCGGTTTTAAGTATCAGCCATGCCCAGATCCTTGAAATAAAAAATACAATATTACCCGTTGGATCAAATAAACCTATTATTATTGCTAATGTCGCTACAACGGCGGTATAGATAATAATTCCAACAAATGTAATATACGATCTCATAAGCAAGTATTACATAAATATCTGTTTTTTTCAATATATCTCAAACAGCTACCAGATAAGTGGATCGTGGTAGTTATGTTGAAAGAATGTACTTGATTTGTCAGGATTGAACAGGCAATTAAACGGCAAAGCCAATCACTCACTTCACAATCATTCTTTAAGTGCCCTCTCCGTAAAGTCTCTATTGGATAATCCTGTATTGATCTTCATTTCCTTTACGATGATGTACGTTGTATGATTTTCCTGCACGTTACGCATTTCCATAGACATCGGGAACCATTTACCGTTGATCTCTTTCATCTCTGTATTTGTCAGAATTTTCAAGAGCTTTCCGGAAGGATCATAAAATTCTATCTTTAACGGTACAAAGGTATCATCCTTTACCCAGAGCTTTACCTTACTGTACGCTGAGCCGGACTTTTTGGGCGTAAGGGTCAATGCATATTCATGATCTTTATAACTATCAATGGCCGCATTAAAGTCCTCTGCAAGCCCGCTCGAGCTTAGATCTCTATAATTAAAATCAGAACCCATAAAATCCCCGTGTGATGCATATCCGGCGATACGTCTTACCCTGCTTAAAGCAGGCAGATATAACCACATATTCTCGCTGCCTCTTGATAGGAAGGCAGTTCCTTTAATATCGGCAGGTGATAAGAACCTTATAAGCTTATCATTGGCACCTTTCATATACATTTTTAATGTTCTTTCTACTGTTGTGCCGCTGCTATCAATAAGCTTCATTACAGCCACACTCGTTTTATCCTTTGTTAATTGCTGGTTATCGATTTTTTGTAACACTTCATTCCCGGTTAAAGGTGCAGATGCGTTTACAATTAAGGGTAGAACGACTGGTAATATTGAAAATATTGTTATCTTCTTCATTTTTATGCCTCCCGAACAGCTATATAAATAGTCATTGTAAACTTATATGTCAAACAAAGTTGCCATTTACTTAAATCCGATATATAAATTTTATGTATTATCAGATAAGGCGTAATTCTACTATCTCAAGATAGTCGGTCATTAGAGGAAATGGTGTAATGGAGGTTTTTTTATGAAAGATAAAGAGCATTACAAGCTTGGCAAAGAATATTTCCTTGATAATAAATATGATCTTGCAATGAAACATTTTACAATCTTTGAAAAGAACAATAGAGATTATGCTGATGTTTATAACATGCTTGGAGTGATTTATTATCTAAAGGGCAATATAAAGGATGCGATAGGTTCGCTCGAAAGATCTCTTGAACTAAACCCAACGTATCTGGAAGCAGCAACAAGTTTATCCATTATTTATAACGATATAGGGCAATATGAGAAAGCAAAAAACGTGTTAAATAAGGTTAAAGAATCGTCACACACAAAAACCATAAAAGAGATGGAAGATAAACTTATCTATTCCAGGCTTGCAAATATGCATGCAAAACTCGGAGATCTTTATACAGAAATAGACAATTATGATAGTGCAATAGAGGAATATCAAAAGGCTTTAAAACTTCAACCCGTTTATGTTGATATAAAAACAAAACTAGCTTTAGCATTAAGAACAAAAGGACTTATTGCACAAGCTATAAAGGAGCTTGAAGAAGTCCAGATGATAAATGCCGATTATATACCTGCGAAGGTTAATCTCGGGATACTATACTATCTAATGGGTAGATACGATGATGCAATTGTCGAACTTGAAGATGTGCTCAGGAGAGAGCCTAAAAATGGAATTGCCAATATATATATTAAAGCTGCTAAGAATGGATTGATGAAGAAACAAAATGCGTAAAATTACTACCTACATTTTGTGCATAACGCTATTATTGATAGCGTATAACTTAGCTTACGCGGAGTCGTATAAAGATATAGATGATTTTAAACTCCTTGAGGATAAAGAATATTATAGTTATCTTATAAAAGATATAGGTGCGGCGAGACATAGCATAGACATAATTATGTACTTGTTCAAACCAACAGGTTATAGAAACGGATTACCGGATCATATCCTTGACTCAATAGAGAGTAAACATAAACAGGGTGTTAATGTGATAGTACTTTTGAATATAGATGATAGATATAAGAACAACGGAAAAGCTGTATCGGTAAATGATTCAAACACTTCTGTAGCAAAGGATCTCGAAAAAAGGGGTATAAGGGTTTATTTCGATTCACCTAAAAGAATAACTCACGCAAAGGTCATTATAATTGACAAGCGTATCGTTTACATAGGCAGTCATAATTTTACTCAAAGTGCGTTGAAATATAATCATGAAATAAGTGTAAGGATTGTTTCATCCGATTTAGCAGAAATGCTTTTAAGATACATGGAGGTCATAGAACATGAGATATAGGTTTTTATCAATATCTCTCTTATTGGTAATCGTATACAGTTGTGCTCCCAGGATTGTTTATGAAGGCAGGATGATGAACGTAGAACAGGTGATAAGTATTGTCAGGAACAAGGCATCCGAACATGAAAAAAAACATGATCTTATAGAAGCCATAAAGCTGTACGCATCAATACCAAAGATATACAAGGACAGCATTTATGCACCCTATGGATTATTTAAGGCCGGTGAGCTTTCAATGAAATTAAAATTATATAATGATGCCAGGGGCTATTACAATCAGATAATAACACAGTATTCAAACAGCAGATACTCATACAATGCAATGATTGGTTCCGGGGTTATCGATATGATAGAGACTCAATACAGCAATGCAGCGGATCAATTTAAATCAGCCATTAAACGGTCAGAAGGCGATAAAAAAGGAAGAGCATATTTTTTGCTTGGCGAGGCATATTATATGGGAGATAAGTATCGGGATGCATGTAATGCTTATGCTCATTCAATGACTCTATTCTCCAATAAACCCGATATAGAGCTTTCACGTATGATGATTGATAAAATCGTTAATGCCTATCTTAGTGATAATGATGCAAAGCAACTTCTAAAAGGAGCGTATACGGTATATGAGACGTCGCTTCTACAGCTAAAGCTTGCCAGGGCTATGCTCTCTTCAAATAATTACATGGCAGCGCTAAAACTTTTAAATGCGATAATAGCCTCCGGCATTCCATACCCTGAGGTCATGAATACGGCAATTTCTTTGAAGCAACAAATCGAATCTATCGTTAATGTGGATATGAAACACATAGGCTGCATTCTGCCTTTAAGCGGAGAAATGGCTCCTTTTGGTGAACAGGTGTTAAAAGGTATAGAACTTGCTATCGGATTTTCAGGAACCAATGGATCAGGTTATAGGCTTTTTATAGGGGATTCAAAAGGTGTACCCGAAGAGGCTGTTAAACAGGCAGAGGAATTAGTTAAAAAAGATCATGTGTCTGCAATCATTGGTCCATTGCTGAATGCCACTTCTCAGGAGGTTGCTTATGAAATGCAGGAGTACGGTGTTCCGGACATAACAATTAATCAGAATTCGAATATCACGAAAGTAGGCAGTTATATATTCCAGAACAGCCTTACATCCGCGGATCAGGCAAGAAATATTGTTGACTATTCAATGAAAGTGCTCGGCATAAATAGTTATGCAGTACTGTATCCGGAATCTAATTATGGTGAAAGTATGATGCGTTCTTTTGTAGAAGAAGTATTGCAAAACGGCGGTTCAATAAATGGTCTTGAAGGATATGATACTACAGAAACAGATTATAAAGTCCAGATCAAAAAGCTTATAGGTACATATTATCTCGATCTACGGAAAGCAGATATCTTAAAATTACCGCGAGATCAACGTTCTAAACCCCCGCCGATAATAGATTTTAAAGCGATTTTTATTCCCGATTATTATGAAAAAATTGCAATGATTGCACCGGAATTGCTCTACTATGATGTTAACAATGTTCAGTTATTAGGCGGCAATGGCTGGAGCAGTGAAGCCCTTATCAAACTCGGCGGCAGGTACGTTGATGGTTCTATATATGTAGATGGTTTTTTTACTCAGAGTACCGATCCAGCAGTAGTGCAATTTGTGAACAAATACAACTCCGAG
This sequence comes from Deltaproteobacteria bacterium, assembly GCA_023382265.1. Classification (NCBI taxonomy): domain Bacteria; kingdom Pseudomonadati; phylum Myxococcota; class Myxococcia; species Deltaproteobacteria bacterium. The sequence goes on from JAMCPX010000017.1 coordinate 39,796, forward strand.
TTTTCGGTTGAGCCGACTATCCTATCAGCACTTGGTTATGATACAGCCAATATCCTTATTAATGCTATTAAGGATGCTAAGACAAGAAAGGATATAAGAAACAACATTATGGGGCTTAAAAATTATAACGGTGTTACAGGTATTACAACGTACGATGGCAGTAGAGTGCCGGTTAAAAAACTTTACATATTAAAGGTATATGGTAATAGAATAATCGAGGTGGGGCATTGAGGCATTAGTCATGAAACCGAAAAGCACAATAGATAAAATAAATATGGAACTTGGCGATATTGCAATAGAAACAATAAAGACTTGGATGTATGCGGATATTGGTATACCCGATATTAAAAGTGACATCTACGAAAAACAGGATGAACTTATCATAGAGATGGATGTTCCTGGTGTAGATGCCGGGCATGTAGAGTGCTTTGTGCAGAACAATGTAGTTTATGTTTACGGAGAGAAATTCGAAGTAGTTGAGCATAATATTATTAGATACGGTCAGGTAGAAAGGACCTTTGGAAGCTTTACTAAAATAATACCGATACAGTCCACGTGTGATACCAGGAATATAAAAGCAGTATTAAAGAATGGTGTATTGAAGATTATCCTCAAAAAAATACAGGATAGAAGAGTTAGTAAAATAAGGATAAAAATAGAAAAAGGATCATGATATGACGGAAGAAATTGATTTAAAACAAGAAAATGAACAGCAGCCAGACAGGACAAAGATTCCCGATGAACTGCCGCTCGTTCCTATAAGGGATGTTGTACTATTCCCCAATATGATACTGCCGCTATTTGTCGGGAGAGAAGCATCAATATCCGCAATCGATTATGCGCTTACAAAAGAAAGGCTTGTAGTATTCTCGACGCAAAAAAATATGAACGAGGAATCTCCGCTGCCGGAAGGGATATATGAGACAGGGACTGTCGGCTCCATAACACGCATGCTTAAACTGCCTGACGGTAGGGTAAAAATTCTCATACAGGGGCTGTCGCGCGTACATATAAAAGAGTATAAACAACAGAAGCCGTTTTATCTTGTAAGCATTGATGTTATACAGGAAGAACCTGTTACAGAAACTGTAGAGATACAGGCACTCATAAGAACCGTTAAAGAGCAGCTTGAAAAGGTAGTTGCAATGGGCAAACCAATTCAGCCTGATGCACTTATACTACTTGAAAACATAACAGATCCTGGAAGGATAGCGGATATAATTGTAACAAACTATGGCTTGAAAACCGCAGAGCTCCAAACATTTCTTGAGACTGTTGATCCTGTACAGAGATTAAAGTCTGTCATGGAAATACAGAACAAAGAAATGGAACTTTTGACATTACAGGCAAAAATACAGTCTCATGCAAGAGAGGAGATGGGTAAGGTTCAAAGAGAATATTTTTTAAGGGAGCAGCTCAAAGCCATTAAAAGTGAACTCGGTGAAATCGATGAAAAAGCGAGAGAGATACAGGAGTTCAGAGATAAAATAAAAAAGGCAAAGATGCCGAAAGATGTTGAAGAAGAAGCGCAGGGTCAGGTAAACAGGCTTGAGATGATGCATCCAGATTCTGCTGAAGCATCTATAGTAAGAACTTACCTTGAATGGCTGACAGAGATTCCATGGAGTAAAAAAACAAAAGAAAATATTGATATAAAGCATGCAAAAAGTATACTCGATGTGGATCATTATGATCTTGAAAAAGTAAAAGAACGTATACTTGAATATCTCTCAGTGAGAAGGCTTAAAAAAAAGGCAAAAGGTCCTATACTATGCTTTGTAGGACCACCGGGTGTAGGTAAGACATCCCTCGGTAAGTCAATAGCACGCGCACTCAACAGAAAATTTGTTAGGATGTCTCTTGGCGGTATAAGAGATGAAGCAGAGATAAGAGGCCATAGGCGAACCTATATAGGTGCCATGCCTGGCAGGATTATACAGGGGATAAAACAGATCGGCACAAAAAATCCTGTTTATATGCTCGATGAAATTGATAAAATAGGCGTAGATTTTAGAGGAGACCCGTCTGCAGCACTTCTTGAAGTTCTTGATCCGGAACAGAATTTCTCATTTTCCGATAATTATCTCGGTGTTCCTTTTGATTTAAGCGATGTCCTGTTTATAGCAACTGCGAACATGATGGATCCTGTTCCGCCTGCATTAAAAGATAGAATGGAGGTGATAAGCCTCGCCGGATACACCGATGAAGAGAAATTACGCATTGCACAAAAATTTATAATCTCAAGACAGGGGAATGAAACGGGTGTGGGGAAAAATAATGTTAAGTTTGAAGAGGCAGCTATACTCTTCATTATAAATAACTACACCAAAGAAGCAGGCCTGAGAAATCTCGAAAGAGAAATAGCAACAATCTTTAGGAAAGTTGCTCAAAAGATAGCAGAAGGAGAGAAGCCGCCTTTCAATATAACAAAAAATGATGTGAGAAAATATCTTGGTGCCCCCAAAATTCCTATAGAAGACCTTATGTACAAAGATGAGATTGGTGTTGCAACCGGTCTTGCGTGGACGCCTTACGGCGGAGATGTGCTTTACATAGAGGTGATAATAATGAAAGGCAAAGGCAGACTAACACTTACAGGACAGCTTGGCGATGTGATGAAGGAATCCGCAATGGCTGCTGTAAGTTATCTTAGATCAAAGGCAACGGAACTTGGTATAAATGATGGATCTTTTTTTGATAGGTTCGATATTCATATACATGTGCCTGCCGGTGCTATTCCTAAGGATGGGCCCTCAGCAGGGATCACTATGGCTGTTGCAACTGCGTCTGCTCTTACACGTAAAAAGGTTAGAAGAGATGTTGCAATGACCGGCGAGATTACATTGAGGGGTAATGTACTGCCAATAGGGGGTTTGAAAGAGAAGTCTCTTGCAGCTCTCAGAGCAAAGATATACAGAGTTATAATGCCGGAAGCGAACAAACCGGATCTCGAAGAATTACCGGATTATGTTAAAGATAAAATCACTTTTATCCCTGTAAAACACATAAGCGAAGTTCTGGAACAGGTTTTGCTCACAAATAAAAAATCAACTCATTCAAAGAATGATGCAAAAAACAATAAAAAACTGGGAAGAGATAGACCTCATAAAAAGAATTAAAAAAACTTCGGGAAAATCCAGAGGTGATGTTTTACTTGGTATTGGAGACGATACGGCTGTTGTATCGTGTAAAGGCAATAAGCAATTACTTTATACGGTTGATAGTGTTGTAGATGGTATACATTTTCTTGGCGAACTAAATAAATGGGAAAGTGCCGGGAAAAGAGCCATTGGCGCGGCGGTAAGTGATATAGCAGCAATGGGTGGAATTCCCCTTTATGCAATGTCTTCACTATTTCTGCCGGTAAGTTTTAATGAAAAGAATGTCCACAGGTTTATGCATGGATTTACATCCCGGTTAAAAGAATATGGTATTACACTTATAGGAGGGAATATTACCACGACCAACGGGAGTTTTGCAGCGGATACGGTTGTTATAGGTGAAACAGAGAACAATACATTTATAACGAGGCATGGTGCAAGAGTCGGTGATATTATATGCCTTGCAGGTATAACAGGTGAAGCGATTGCGGGGCTTGATCTTTTGTTAAAGAGAAAAGAGAAAAAATATCCAGGGCTTGTGAACAGATATTTAGAACCCGTTCCAATGTTATTACAGGCACGTACAATTGTAAAACATCTTGTTCCTAATTCAATGATAGATGTATCTGATGGACTTATGCAGGATCTTAATCATATACTTGAAGAAAGCAATGTTGGTGCAAGACTTGATCTTGATAAAATACCCGTATCAAATGGTGTAAAATACACAGCAGAACTCATGGGTAAAGATCCTTATGAGTATGTTTTAACCGGAGGTGATGACTATACACTGCTTTTTACTGTTTCTGTTACGCATTATAAAGGCGAGATAAACAGGCTTGGTATAAAAAGGATTGGTACGATAGTGGAGGATAAGGGTATCTCTATGTACAGGCATGGGAAAAAAATAAAATTGGCTTATGAAAGCAAAGGCTATATTCATAGGGGATAAAAATGAGAATGGAAGATCTGAAAATGATATTAACAGATGTAAAGAATCATAAAACGGACGTGCAGGATGCATTAAAGCTTATGAGCAATTTACCTTATGTAGATATCGGATTTGCCAAGTATGATACGCATAGATTTTTAAGACAGGGTTTTCCGGAGGTAATCTTTGGTGAAGGTAAAACAGATAAAGAAACGGTTAAGTTGTGCAAAATAGCCGTTGAAAATGGCGGTATTGTTATGGTAACAAGAATAGTTAAAAAAACAGCAGACTATGTGAGTAAGCACATAGATGGGTTTAAGTATCATACGGATGCGCGTATGCTTACCTACGTGAAGAGTAACGGCAAAAGGAGCAAAACAGGCATTCTCATTGTGACGGCAGGAACGGTTGATCGCTTTGTTGCTGAGGAGGCAAGAATTACAGCACAGATGTTTGGTAATACGGTAGATACGTCTTATGATGTGGGTGTTGCAGGGTTACATAGATTACTTGATCAAATGGATAAAATAAAAAAAGCAAGGGTTATAGTTGTTGCTGCCGGTATGGATGGTGCGTTACCAAGTGTTGTGGGGGGACTTGTGGATAAACCGGTTATTGCTGTGCCGGTTAGTTCTGGTTATGGTGCAAGCTTTAAAGGACTTTCAAGTTTATTGACAATGCTTAACAGCTGTTCTCCAAATGTAGCTGTTGTAAATATAGATAATGGGTTTGGTGCCGGATTCATGGCATCCCTCATAAATAGGTTATAAATGCAGGAAAAGAATACTGAGATCAACGACCACACAAAACAGATCCCGTCAGCAGAAGGGATAATACAAGAAATTTCTTCTACTTATGTAAGGCTTTCAAAAGCCTGCACCTATAAAGAGGTTCTCGAAATATTCTCAGAGGTTCTTTCAAAGGAACTTATAACGTTTGATGTAAGTATTATAGTCTTTACAGATCCGGATAAAGAACAGGGAAAGGTAATAGCAAGCAGTGAGATAAAAGATGAAAAGACGCTTCTTTTAGATATAAGAAAGTATCCGGAAATCAGGATATCCGTAAAAGAGAAAAGGGCATTGTTTATAGATGATATTAAAAATACTGACTTTTTTAATGATGAGACAAAAAAAGTGATAATATCTAAAAATATACGCTCTACATTTGTAATACCCATATTTGATATGGATGAAATTATCGGCGTTGTTTTTGTAAGGTCTGAAGAACCTTTTTACCTCTCACCATTCCATCAAAGATACTATTTCAGACAGGCAAGTATGTTAACTGGTGCTATACTCAATATATCGAAATTAAATGCATTTGAACAGGCCGTAAAAAAGGCATCAGAACTTGTAAAATTAAAAGAGGAATACGAGTTTTTATTTGATGAATCAACAGAAGGATTAATGTTGATTGACAGAGAAGGAAGAATAAATAATGTAAATAAAACGTTTCTCAAACTAACAGGTTATTCCAAAAAAGAAGTCATTGGCAGACATTACTCAGTGGCGATTGCAGACGATAGTTCAAAACTCATAGCTAATAAGATATTTTATGATTTTATTAACAAAAAGTTTACCGATCAATTTGATATCGATATTAAAACAAAAGCGGGTGAAATAAAATCATTTTCGATAAGGGCAACACCCCTAAAGGGGCGTAAGGATCTGTCACTTGTCTCTGTGAGAGACATTACAGAAGAAAAACTATTAAGCAAAGAACTCCTAAAGACAACAGACTTACTTTTTAAAACCGTCAGCAGTTCGCCGGACTCAATCATAGCCGCTGATACAGGCGGGGACATTTTACTTTTCAATGAAGAGGCGACCAAACTGTTTGGTTATTTTCAAGAAGAGGTTATTTCGCATTTTAATGTTACACAACTGTACCCCAATAATGTTGCAAAAGAGATTATGAAAATTCTCCGTGATAGCCCCGCAAAGTATGTTAGGAATTATCCTGTAAACGTCAAAACAAGGATAGGTGAAGAGATACCCGTTAGCCTGTCGGGGGCGATTGTTTATAATGATAAAGGCGAAGAACAAATGACGGTAGGTTATCTGAGGGATGAGCGTAAGAGGATCAAGATGGAAAAATCATTGGATGAGGCTTTATCAAGGCTTATAGAGGCAGAAAAGAGCGAGACTATGGCCGCGCTTGCAGGCGCATCAGCACATAAACTTAATCAGCCTCTTACAGTAATACAAGGGTATTCCGAACTCATAATTCAGCATTTAAAAGATAAAAACGATCCCATTTCTCAATATGCGGGAAAGGTTATGGCAGAGGTCGCAAAAATGTCGGATATAATAAAGCAGATAAGTAAGATTACCAAGTATGAAACAAAATCTTATGCTGGTGGTGCAGTAATAGCAAAGATAGGTGATGGAGATAACAAGAGTGATAACAATGACAAACCCGTAAAGATTCCTGAAAATAAGTAGGACTTATGTATGAACAGATTAACTAAAAAGCAAGCGATTGAAATGTTTAAATCGATGGATCTTCTGGAGCTTGGAAGGCTCGCCTATGAAAGGAGAATGCTTATTCATACCGAATCTATTGTAAGTTTTGTCATAGACACAAACATAAATTATACAAATGTCTGCGATGTTGGTTGTCTTTTTTGTGCTTTCTACAGGCCGCTTGGTCATCCCGATGCGTATGTTATGGATATAGATCAACTTCAACATAAGCTCGATATCGCTTATAAAAACGGCGTTACAACAGTGCTGCTTCAAGGCGGTATGCACCCTGATTTGGATCTTAACTATTATAAATCCATCATATCCTTTATAAGAGACAATTACCCTTCTATGCATATTCATGCATTCTCACCTCCCGAGATTATTCGTATGACAGAAGTTTCCGGATTAAGTATTGGGGATGTGATTAAAGAACTGATTTCCGCTGGTCTCATGTCTATTCCTGGAGGAGGTGCGGAGATCCTTGTAGAAAGGGTAAGAAAGGCTATTAGTCCATCCAAACCCGATGTTGATAAGTGGTTTGATGTTATGGAGACAGCACATAATATTGGTATTCCAACAACAGCTACTATGATGTATGGACACGTTGAAACACCGGAAGAAATCATAGAACATCTTGATCGTCTGCGTAAGTTGCAGGATAAGACAAATGGTTTTACGGCTTTTATTGCATGGGATTTTAAAACAGAGAATACGGTACTCGGTAAAAGAATCAGGATACACAGCAGTGCAGAAAAGTATCTTAGAATCGTTTCTATTGCAAGGTTATATCTGGATAACTTTGATAACATTCAGGCATCATGGTCATCACAGGGTAAGGATATAGGACAGATTGCACTTTATTTTGGGGCAAATGATATAGGAAGTCTGCTTTTTGAAGAAAACGTAATGAGGCTTGCAGGCCATAGGATTACGGCACAGGCTAATGAGATTGTTGAGCTGATAAGAGAAGCCGGTTTTATACCTGTTCAGAGAAACACATCATATGAAACATTGAAGGTTTTCTAAACCCTTTAATGTCAGAGATACCGAACAGCTTTAACCCCAAAATTGCATTTAAAAAAAAGGAAAGCACATTAACCCAACCTTTTTTTGAACCTGCTCACGCTGAGCAGGAAAAGAACAATGCCGAAGAAGGCAAGTGCAAGTGCATCAGGCCAGAGGATGTACATGCCGGACCCCTTCATGAATATATATCTGACAATAACGATAAAATATCTCAGAGGTATAAGGAATGTGAAATACTGTACTGCAACAGGCATGTTGTCTATGGGAGACATAACGCCTGAAAGCAGTATTATTGGCATGATAAGCAGCATGGATATCATCATTGCCTGCTGTTGAGTCTTTGAAACGGTCGAGATCAGAAGACCGAGTCCGAGTGTTGTAAGCATAAAAAGTGCGGACAACAAAAATAAAAGTATAAAGCTGCCGTGTAACGGTATCTGGAACCAGAACACCGAGACCATTGTAACGAGAGTGATGTCGATCAAACTGATAATGGCAAATGGCAGGAGCTTGCCTGCTATGAGTTCTATGGGTTTTATCGGGGTTACGATAAGCTGTTCAATTGTGCCGCGTTCCTTTTCTTTTACTATAGCCATGGAGGTAAGCACTGTACTTATGATCATGAGCACAAGTGCAAAAACACCTGGCACCATAAAGTCCATGCTCTTGAGAGTTGGGTTGTACCAGACCCTTGGCTGTATATCCAGAGGTGTAAAAGGTTTGAGTCCGGTTTTAGACATCTGTTCTGCCGAAAGTTCAAGAGCCCTGTTGGTTATGATTCTTTCCAAATATGACCTTACCATTGTTGCATAGATGGCATTCGATCCATCAATGACAGTCTGTATGTATGCCTTTCTGTCCCCGTTTATGTCTCTCTCAAGACCTTCTGGTATAACAATGCCGACCATGTCTTCACCGTCATCAAGGCTTTTTCTCACATCTCGTATGGAAGGTACTCTGTTCTGTATTACAAAATATCCTGAAGCTGTAATGTCGTTAAGGATGGTCCTGCTCTGCATGCTCTGATCCATGTCGCAAACGACAACAGGCACCGATTTTACGTCCAATGTTGCTGCATATCCAAACAGTGTAAGCTGTATGATTGGTGCCATAAAGGCAATAAACAGCATACGTTTGTCGCGTCTCAACTGAATAAATTCCTTGCGTGCTATTGCCTTTACCCTTAACAAAAAAAGTTTCCAGTTAATCATATCAATCAAGGCTCTTCTTTGTTTTTAAGATGCACAGTGTCAACACGATAACCGAGATTAGGATCATGATCAGTATCTGTGGCATAAGAACAAACATGCTCGAATTTTTAAGAAAAATACCTCTCAAAACAACAAGAAAATATTTTGCTGGTACAACGTAAGAGAATATTCTTAATGCCAGAGGCATACTGTTTATGGGATATATGAATCCCGACAGGAGCAGGGATGGCAGCATGGTGCCTACAAAGGACATCTGCATTGCGACCTGCTGGGATTTTGTTATGGCTGAAAACAGAAATCCTATGCCCATGGCACTCACCAGAAATAAAAATGTTGTAAGTGTCAGGAGCAGAAGGTTCCCCTTTAGAGGTACGTGGAATACAAGCACAGCGATTAGCGTAACAAGTGTCACCTGGATAAAGCCTATCACGATATAGGGAACAAGCTTACCTATAATAAGCTCGTATACTTTTACGGGTGAGACAATAAGCTGTTCCATTGTTCCCCGTTCATACTCGCGTGCAACGCTCTGGGATGTCATGAGGACTCCAAGGATCATAAGTATGGTCGCTATGAGTCCGGGTACAATGAAGTTCTCCGTCCGCAGTGTTTGATTATACCATATACGGAGACGCTGCGATAAAAGGGGAAAATTCCTTGAAAGACTGGAATCACCTTGTTTATTGAGCATACGCTTTGTAATATCGAGGGAGTATCCCTGTGCTGCAGCTATAAAATAGCCGAGGGCAACACCGCCTACATTGGCATCCGTCCCATCGATAAGAAGCTGAACGCCGGCTGTTTTATCGGCATTTATATTGTCCGCAAAATCGGGCGGAATAATAATGCCTATCTTTATATCTCCTTTCTCAATCAGGGTATTGATCTCTGTTCTGCTGTTTGCATTATCTGCAATGAGAAAATATGAAGATGCTGTTACCGCACGTATGAGCTGTCTGCTCTCCTGGGTATGCGATTGATCGAAAATACCCATGGGTATATGTTTAATATCAAAGCTTACCGCATAGCCAAACAGCAGCAGCTGTATAATGGGGATCAATATGACAACGGCAAGGCTGATGGGATCCCTTATGATCTGGATGAATTCTTTTTTTATGACTGGTCTGAGCAGACTATGACTTTTCATTTTTGTCTTCTTGTTTTATGAGACTTATGAATATATCCTCAAGGGAAGGCGGGATCGTGTTTAACCTGTTTACCCTTACTCCGTGTTCTTTCATAAGCTGTAGAATGTTTTTTATGATCGGCTCTATTGTGTCTGCGTGTGTAGTGGTAACAGCATGGATGAGCCTGCCGAAAAAGGACACCTCATCCATTGTTTCCATGGATTTTATAAGTTTCAGTGCTGCCGAGGGAGAGTCTGTATCAAGCTCTATAATTATTCCCTTCATCTGAGTACGTTTTATTTCCAGAGGTGTTCCTGATGCAACCATCTTTCCGTTGTAAATAAAGCCAAGCCTTGTACAGTTTTCTGCCTCATCCATGTAATGGGTTGTTACGAACATGGTCATACCCTTTTGTGCAAGGCTGTAGATGAGATCCCAGAACATCCTTCGAGAATCCGGATCAACACCTGCTGTCGGCTCATCCAGGAACAGGATCCTCGGTTCATGGATGATGGAGCATCCGAGTGCAAGCCTCTGCTTCCATCCGGCAGAAAGAGTGGATGTTATGACTTGCTCCCTGCCTTCAAGTCCTGTCAATTTTATTATCTCCTTTTTTCTCACTTTTAATCTGCTGTCATCTATCCCGTATATATTCCCAAAAAAGTCTATATTCTCCGAGACCGACAGATCACTGTAAAGAGAAAACTTTTGAGACATGTACCCTATAGAACTTTTCACATCGTCCGGTTGCACTGCGATATCGAATCCCGCAACCCGTGCAGAACCAGAGCTCGGCAGAAGCAGGCCGCAGAGCATCTTTACGGTTGTTGTTTTTCCTGCACCGTTAGGACCCAGAAAACCAAATACCTCGCCCTTTTCAACGCTTAACGTTATATCGTCAACCGCTACAAAATCCCCGAATGATTTTCTTAAATTTGTTGCTTTAATAGGTGTTTCTATCATTCACGTTCCTTTTCAATGATAGATACAAAGACATCTTCGAGCGTCGGTGGTGTAAATCCTGTTTGCTCTACAGCAATACCGTTATTATTGAGGATCTGTTTAACATCGGTTATATACCAGGGATCCTGTTTGTCTACATAAATATGGATTCTATCCCCGAGTATGTGTACATGCCTGTAATTGTCAATTACGTTAAGTATCTGTTTTGCGTGTAACGGTTCTTTTACTACAGCCTCAAGCATTGTGCCTTTAATAAGGATTTTAATATTCTGGGGTGTGTCAACGACAGGCATGATACCATTATTCATAAGTGCAATGGTTGTGCATCTGTCGGCCTCATCCATATACGGCGTTGACATCAGGACTGTCATACCCTGATGCAGAAATGAATCAAGTATCTGCCAGAACTCGCGCCTTGATACAGGATCAACGCCTGTTGTCGGTTCATCGAGTATGAGCAACTGTGGCTGATGAATAAGCGTACATGCAAGCCCGAGCTTCTGCTTCATACCGCCCGAGAGCTTGCCTGCGAGTCTTTTTGTGAACGGTTCGAGGTTTGTAAACTTCAACAAATAATCTTTTTGCCTTATGAAATTAGTCCGTTCAACAGAACGAAGTGATGCGAAAAATTTGAGGTTTTCATCTACGGTAAGTTCTTCATAAAGGCTGAACCTCTGTGGCATGTATCCAATCATCATGCCCGTTTCAGCCTTACGTTTTACGGCATCGGTCCCGAATATCTTGATTGAACCGCTGTCCGGCGTCATAACACCGGTGAGCAGCCGTATGAGCGTTGTTTTACCAGCCCCATCGGGTCCTATGAGACCGAAGAGATCGCCTTTATTTATACGGAAATTCACGCCGCGTACAGCCTCCGCTTTATCAAAAGATTTTTTAAGCTCTGATGTCTCAACAGCAAGCATTACTTGGTCTCAAATACTGCATCGGCCGGCATGCCAGGTTTAAGAAGCATTTGACTATTATTAATATAAACCTTTACTGCAAACACAAGCGCAGTCCTGTCTTCCTTTGTCTGGACATCATGTGGTGTGAACTCCGCTTTATTGGCTATTTGCTCAACAGTACCGTCAAAGGTCTTATTTGGAAAACTATCGACACTTAAATGTACATGCTGTCCAAGCCATACCCTGCCGAGGTCTATGTCGCTGACATATATTTTTATCCACGGTCTGTTCAGATTGCCTATCGTGAATATTGTTGAACCAGGCATGATAACGTCACCGCGTTCGTAATTTTTTGTTAAAACAACACCCGTGATTGGTGACGCAAGCATACCCTCATCATACTGGATCTCCGCAAGTTTTAAGGCACTTTTGGCTTCTTGCTTCATTGCGATTGCAGCATTTAATTGTGCCTTTGTTGAGTCCGTTTGTGATTTAATAAGATCAAACTGCTGCTTTGAAGCCCCTCCTTTTTTATAAAGTGCCTCGATCCTTTTCAGGTCTGTTGCTAAATATCTCAGCTGAGCCTGAGCCGATACGATCTGTGCATTTGCTGCTTTAAGACTTGCCTGTGCCCTGTTTTCCCCGGCAGTTAGTTCGCGTGTTGTCAATCTTGCAATAACTTCATCATTATTGACTTTATCACCCTCATCAACACCAAGCCACCCGATCCTTCCCGGGATTTTTGAAGCAACGTTATATTCTGTAACCTCTATGGTCCCGCTGCCTGTTACGAGATTTGCGTTTTTATTTGAGCAAGAAACGGTAATAAAACCTAACATACCGATAAACGTAAAAAACAATATATACGGTTTTCTAAACATCATTCAGAACTCCTTTATTTGCTTTTATATATTCCTCATACTCTTTTTTATTGTCTAAATTTTATTAAAAAGAGACCTTGCTTTATTCGACAAAACACCATTAAAAAAGATACTTATTATACCCCTGAAGGCGTCTTCTGTTGAAAAGGGTTCATTGATCAAAATTTCGGGGGTAATTATTCCCTCAACAGCAGAGGTAAGCATGAGCAAGCTTAAATCCTTTTGAATATCGTTTCTTATGATCCCGAGTTTTATACCTTCATCAAGGATATTTTCAAAAATCGGAAACACCTCCTGCTTTCGGTAAAGTTCTATCTTTTTCCACAGATCAGGCCTGTGTTTTATGAGGTCTTGTTGAGCCGTTTTATTCATTCCCGATAAAAACCTACTGATAAATTCGCAGAGCCTGTAAAGACGATCAAGATAAGCACCAGGTTCACTCGTGATCTCTTGAAGTTTGTTTTTCACAGAAAGCACATTCCATTTATAAACTGCATCTGCAATCTCGTCTTTACTTGTAAAATATCTGTAAAGGGTCTTCTTGCTTATCCCGAGCTCTTTGCTCAGTTCATCAACAGTAACCTTTGAAAAACCAAAACGTGGGAACAACTCTGCTGCCTTCTCAACAATCCTCTGTTTTATATCCGTTTTTGTATTTATTTTATGTTTAACCATAACTATCGCTTATAATTTAAAATAAACACCTTATTCTTTGTCCGAATACTATAATGCAAATAAAATAATACTGTATGGAAAATAAGTCAACTATTAAAGTATTTTTAGTTTCCTTATAGGTAAACTGCTCTAAAAATATCGGACAGTTTTTTACTCACTATATTCTTTCTTCAATGTGCCGGTAAAAAAGGATAAGATATAACTCTTTACTGGATGCTGAAACAATATCGCTATATTGAATTCCCTATCTTGTATCCCAGCCATATTCCGATAATACCGCCAACCGCACTGAATACCATAGAAGATATGGAGAATACACTCCCTCCCCAAAGGGAAGGGACAAAACTACCAATTGTTGAACCGATAAAAAGCCCTAAGCCAATAAACAACTTAACAACTTTATTCATGTGCATAAGATAAACAATGTATATGAAAAGTAAAGCGGTTGATTTGATTCTTGCCCCTGATTTTTAAGGAATAGTGACCTGTTAATTCACTTGGATCTGTGTTTTTCGGGTTAATTGTCTTTATAAATCTTCGATAAAGTTGGGATGACAAGTAAAATGACTTAAGGATACTTGAAAGTTTCTTATTTAGTTATACAATGAATAATATGAAGAGAAAAGGCATAGCAAATATTGAAATAGGTATGGTCTTGTCGGCATTTCTGCATTTGGCAGTTCTTCTGGTATTTGTTTATGTTTTTAGACTTAATAGCTCAGAAGCGTTGCCTGCTATGGTAAAACCGAACGCGGATTATATTAGATTAACAACAATCCCGAAACAAAATAAGAATGAAATAGCCGCGAATAAGCCGGCACTAAAAAAAACGGACAAACAGGAAAAACTTATTATAAAGAATCAGATCGTGGATATCCCAAAGCCGCTTATACAGGAAGAGCCAAAAAAAACCGCATACCTATCTGAATATTCACAGAGCGTAAAAAAAGAAATGGTAAGCAGACATAAAGGTGGCGGGTATGGAACAAACGTCAAAGAAACCATAGAGTTACATCAAAGTGCCGGTATTTCTCAAAACCCAGGGCAAACCAATACAAGTCCTCCCACACAATCTCAGCTTCAGGAGAAGAAAGCTAAAGAAGGTCTATCTAACATACCTGCTCATGGCTTATCTTTTACACAACAGTCAGGTTTACCCAACCAATTACAAGGACAGAATCAAGGTCCGGCACAGAATAAAACAAATATTGCCATGAATACTATGTTACCCTCATATTCAAGAATGCGGGCAATACCTGGGATTGGGGATAATAATTATCTGCCTGGGCTTAAAGAAGGGGATGTTACGCTTCTTAATACCAAAAGTTTTGTTTATGCCGGCTTTGTAAGACGTGTCGCGTACAGGATATTTGACCAATTTATCTTTGAGGTACGGAATGATAATGTGTCATCGGACACTATAACCACAATAAACGGATATGCATATGTAGAAGCGAACATGTCTAAAGATGGTAAGTTGATTTCCGTTAATTTGTTAAAATCATCGGGTTCACCGACATGGGATAAGCTTGCTATCCAGGCATGTAAAACATCTGCATGGGATGCCAATCCTCCTAAGGGGGCGGAAGGCAAGGATGGAATAATACATTTTGTTTTTGCACCTGGGAGGGATGTTCTTGTAGTCGGGTTACTTGAATAAAGGGGTAAATCATATTATTGGTTTATTGAAAACTCTTGATATTAAGAAAGTATTCATTATATTTTAGGTAATTACTTTTTCAACAATCATAAAATGTAATAATAAAAAAAATAATAAGGAGGAAAGAAAAATGGCTAAGGAAATAAAGTATTCTGAAACTGCAAGAGCGTTATTGCTTGAGGGTGTCAATACTCTGGCAAATGCTGTAAAAACAACTTTAGGCCCAAGAGGCAGGAATGTGCTTATTGAAAAAACTTTTGGGGCACCAACCGTTACAAAAGATGGTGTAACAGTGGCAAAAGAGATTGAGATTGACGATAAGTTTAAGAACATGGGTGCTCAAATGGTTAAGGAGGTTGCAAGTAAAACCTCGGACGTTGCCGGTGACGGAACAACGACCGCTACAGTCCTTGCTCAGGCTATATTCCGTGAAGGGGTAAAGCTTGTAACATCCGGTAATAATCCAATACTTATTAAACGCGGTATTGACAAGGCGGTTGAAGTTATCGTGGATGAACTCAAGAAGATGAGCAAACATACCCGCGATCAAAAGGAAATTGCACAGGTAGGGACGATTTCAGCCAATAATGATGAAACGATTGGCAAGATCATTGCAGAAGCAATGGAGAAGGTAGGGAAAGAAGGAGTTATAACCGTTGAAGAGGCAAAAGGTATGGAAACAACTTTAGAGGTTGTCGAAGGTATGCAGTTTGATCGTGGTTATCTATCACCATACTTTGTAACGGATGCAGAAAGGATGGAAACAGTTCTTGAAGATGCTTACATCTTAACTTATGAAAAAAAGCTAAGCAACATGAAGGAATTATTACCTCTGCTTGAGCAGATTGCAAAATCCAGCAGACCTCTTTTGATTATAGCCGAGGATGTAGAAGGTGAGGCTCTTGCTACAATTGTTGTTAATAAATTAAGAGGAACACTGAACTGTTGTGCGGTTAAAGCACCCGGCTTTGGCGATAGGAGAAAGGCAATGCTTGAAGATATTGCAATCCTCACAGGTGGCAGGATGATCGCAGAGGAGATGGGTATAAAACTTGAAACAGTTACACTTAAGGATCTTGGTAAGGCAAAGAGGATTGTAGTTGATAAAGAGTATACAACTATTGTTGATGGTGAGGGTAAGAAGTCAGAAATTGATGGCAGAATTAAACAGATTAGAACACAGATTGAAGACACAACCTCTGACTATGATAAAGAAAAACTTCAGGAAAGGCTTGCAAAGTTAGTCGGCGGTGTTGCTGTTATAAAGGTCGGCGCTTCAACAGAAGCAGAGATGAAAGAAAAGAAGGCAAGGGTTGAAGATGCACTCCACGCAACAAGAGCTGCTGTTGAGGAAGGCATTGTTCCGGGTGGTGGAGTTGCCTTACTAAGAACATTACCTGCTCTCGAAAAACTTAGTCTAAGCAGAGAGGAACAACTTGGTGTAGCAATTGTGAAGAAGGCTATTGAAGAACCCATAAGGCAAATCAGCTTTAACGCGGGTGCTGAAGGTTCTATTGTTGTAGAAAAGGTAAAAGCCGAGAAAGGAGCCTTTGGTTTTAATGCACTTACCGAAAAGTACGAAGATTTAATAGCAGCCGGTGTTATAGACCCAACAAAGGTTGTGAGGACAGCAATACAGAATGCTGCATCCGTCTCTTCAATGCTTTTAACAACAGAGGCTATGATTACAGAAAAACCAAAAGAAGATAAGCTGCCCTCTATGCCGGGAGGTGGAATGGGTGGTATGGGAGGCATGGGCGGAATGGGTGGAATGGAGTATTGATTTTAATCAGCATGAGGCAAAAAGCAGGCACAAAGTGCCTGCTTTTTTTGTGTGTACGACTTCAGGTAATGGAGGATGATCTCGCTGCGTAAGTCAGCAATGAATGCTGGTGGATAAATAAAGAACAAAAAAATTTGGCTTAATGTTTTTTGTCTTGCTCCGAGAGTGTTTCTTTGAATTCGGCTAATGTAAAAATGCCCTTTTTTATAAGAATCGCTATTAATGCTTTTATGAATGGCTGCAATTGATTCTCTAAAGGTTCTTCAGTATTTTTTTCAAGTTCATCCTGTTTGATATGAGAATCTATCTGATATTTGTCCATTTTAACAGAAAGCTCTTCATCCTTTTGTGTTAGAATGGGCTCGTTAATCTTTGCAGGCAGAGGTTTATCTTTATAATAATAATTTATAAAATCAGAAATCGTTGATTCCAGCGCGAGGACGGGTTGAATCTTATAACCAACCGCAAACTGAACTGCATCTATTGCTTCAAGGTTTGTAGGATCCGACATTGCCAAATACAGACTGGGCTTGCCTGATGCAGCCTTGATTGCTAATGGTAAAATATTATATTTTTCCACAGTCTCAACATGTATGAGGTTAAGAACTTTTTTATCTATTGTAATCTTATAAAGATCAACCATTTGTATACCAAGCTGTTTACTGAGGAATTTGAGAATATCCATATCTTTTAAGAAACCTAATTTTACGATTACTGTACCAAGCCTGCCTCCGTATTGTTTCTGATTCGATAGTGCAACTCTTAATTGTGTTTGATCTATAATACCATGTTCCAATAACATCTCACCAAGTTTTTTGTGAGCAGGTGGAGTCATTTTAGATGCTGTTTCAGATCAGATTCCTTCATAATACCGCTGTCAATCAAAGTTTCTATAAGTGAATATAAGACAGATTTGGTTTCCTTACCCGATAGAGTATTTGAGAGTTCTTGTGATAGCCCCTTTTTTGTACCAAGTGTTGAATCAAGAATTGCTTTTGCTTCTTCAGGCAATTCATTATCGGTTATTGTTGTAGATACGGACTGACCGCCAGGTTCATCGTGCATTATAACCATTTCCTCTGCATTTGAAGAATTTGTTACTTTTGGCTCATTTGGTGGTTGTTGTTCACCATTATTTACAGGTATTGCATTTCCAGGCATAAATTCTTCAACAGGATTATAATATTTTTTGATTGCGTTTGCTATAGCATTATCCGATGCCAAAACAGTTTTTATCGTGTATCCTGTTACGAATTGAAGTTCATCAAGGGATTCAAGGTTTGTAGGATCCGACATTGCTATAAACAATACCTTTTTACCGCCTTCTATTTTTATACCGAGCGGTAAGACATTGTTCTTGGTTGCTATTTCCTCAGGAATTAATTCGATTGTGGATGGGCTGATCTTGATCTTATCTATAGCTACATAGGGTATTTGTAACTGCTGGCTTAGAAACTTTAAAAGCTTTTCTTCTGTTATGAACTTAAGCTTTACCAGATTATTACCAAGCCTGCCTCCCCATTTTTGCCTTTCTGCAAGAGCAGCACGTAATTGGAATTGGTCGATAAGCCCGGCCTCAAGGAGTAAATCACCCAATCTCTTTTTACTTGTATTCATAGTTTTATTATATACTGTTTTATGATTATTTCAATGATCTTGATCACAGTGGTATTTTGAATAGAGGTTATGATCTGTATGATAGTTTAAGCTAAATAATGGCGACTTTTAGAAGTTATGTGATGATATGACTTAATAACTATGTATGGATACCTGTTGACAAAGTTATATGCACGCTATCTCAGTATACGCAATGTCTTACCCGTGCTGCATTATTTTTAGCAGTTCTGATAATACCTGCACCTGTACCATGACACATTAATCATATTTTACTTGTTTTACTGCTTGAGATTATGTGCCATGACATGCTATTAGTAGCAGTATGGATGTACAATTAAAAATGCTGGTAGTTGATGATCAGGAAAACATAAGATTTGCCGTATCAAATATACTTAAAGCCAATAACTATGATGTTGTAACTGCCTCAGACGGGGATGAGGCATTTTTGGAGATTAAAAAACAGCATTATGATTTTGTTTTATGTGATGTAAAAATGCCAAAGATAGATGGGATGGAATTTCTAAGGGCATTGCAGAGACACAGAATAGACACGACCGTAATAATGATGTCTGCTTACGGAAATATCGATGCAGCAATAGAAGCTATAAAACAGGGCGCTTATGATTACATTCCCAAGCCTTTTAAACCCGATGAACTAATACTAACTATTAAAAAGGCAGAAGAACGGTTGAGACTTTACAATGAGAATGTCCGTCTTAGAAATGCAATCAGAAGAGATTATGATTTTAGTTCTATTTTAGGAAAAAGCACGAAAATACTTTCTATTTTAAATCAGATCAAACAGGTAGCGGTTCATAAGACTACCGTTCTTATAACAGGAGAGAGCGGAACAGGTAAAGAACTTGTGGCAAGAGCAATTCACTATAACAGCGATCGCAGGAACAAGACTTTTGTATCAATAAATTGCGGAGCAATCCCCGAGAATCTTCTTGAGAGTGAGTTGTTCGGATATGTAAAAGGCGCATTCACGGGTGCATATACGAATAAGCAAGGACTATTTGAAGCTGCGGATCAGGGTAGTTTGTTCCTCGATGAGATCGGAGAATTGCCTGTTAATTTACAGGTAAAACTTCTACGCGCCATTGAACAGTTACAAATAATGCGCATAGGCGATACAAGATCCATTGATATAGATGTGAGATTTGTGGCTGCTACATCAAGGGATCTTTTGGAACAAGTCAGGATTGGTAAATTCAGGAACGACCTTTTTTACAGGCTGAGTGTTTTCCATATTCATTTACCGCCTCTTAGAGAAAGGGAAGAAGATATTCCATTACTCGCAAATCATTTTTTAAAAAAGATTGCCAATGACATCAAAAAAACAATTAATAAATTCAGCGATGAAGCCATGAATATCATTATTAATTATGACTGGCCTGGGAATGTTAGAGAGCTTGAAAATGTAATAGAAAGAGCGTGTATCATGAGCGAATATGATACAATTATGCCTGAAGATTTGCCTGATGCCATTAAATCAAGTAGTGTAGAGGATATGATTACAGGACAAAAAGATTTATCAATTAAAAAGGCACAACGAAATCTTGAAATTAGGTTAATACAAAAAGCGTTAAAAAAAACCGCTGGAAATAAAACGCAGGCTGCAAAACTTCTTGAGATAAGTTTACGAGCCTTGATGTACAAGATTAGGAAGTATAATATTGAATGAGAAAGGGGGCTTTATGAAAAAGATATTTATTATACTGGCATTACCTTTGATTTTAATAAGCTGTGAGAAAAAAAATTCAACGGCAGAGAAATCGTTCCTCGGTAGTATTACGCAGAATACACCTGTCGAAAAACGGTTATTTATGATTACACCTGAAAAGCCTCATATAAACGATACCCTTAATATCGCCTTACCGGCAGCTATAAAATTGAATAATATAGAATGGTATGTGAATAATGATTTTGTAGAGGAATCAAAAACGTTGCAGAATCAATTCAAAAAAGGAGATTATATTACCGCTGTTGTAAATTACAAGGATCATGACGGAAAACAAAAAGAGATCACAACCCCGCCTGTAAATATATTAGACAGTCCGCCCGTTATTACATCTGTTGTTATTAGGCCATCAAGACCGGCAATCAGTACAACGCTTATGGTATCGATAGAAGCTTCGGATCCGGATATGGATACTATGACATATAAATTAACATGGTATGTTAATGATAAGATTATTGATGGAGCTACTGGTGATACATTTAGTTGCGCTTCGTATAAACAAGGGGATGCAATTCATGCCGTGGTTACTCCTTTTGACGGAGAGATGTACGGAACAAGCGTATCAAGTAATGTGGTTTTTATTCAGAACACACCTCCGTTAATAACATCTCTGCCTCCAACAACTACCACGGGGAGTTTATTTATATACAAGATACAAACTTTTGATCCGAATCAATATAAACTTACTTACAAACTGGAAGAATCTCCGCCTGGTATGGTTGTTAATAATAGTGGAGAGATTATCTGGGATACAAAAGATTTTAAAAAATCGGGAGTTGTTCCTGTTAAAATAGTCGTATCGGACGGATTTGGCGGAGCGGTAGCACAAAAATTTAGCATAACTATTATTAAATAACCTATAATTATAGTATAACTATGCGGAAATTACTTGACATTGGTAATAAAATATGAATAAATGACATATATGAAGGGGCAAAATACCAAAAATAACTTAAAGCAATACAGAGTAAGAGCTATGATGAGTAAAGCTGAGCTTGCAAGGAAATCAGGTGTTTCTGTTTTAACAATTACAAGAGCAGAAAATGGAAAAGAATGCAGGGTGGATACTAAGCGGAAGATCATGCAGGCACTCGGTTTAAAAATAACGGACAGAGAAAGGATTTTCCCTGATTAATTTAATAAGGAGTTAATATGGCTTTATTTGGCGGAGGTAAACAATTAATAGGCCTGGATATTGGCACAAGTAGCGTTAAACTTGTTGAACTCAAACCAATGGGGAAAAAGGGGTACCAGCTCCTCAATCTTGGCATATCGAACCTTCCTCCGGACACGATAGTCGATGGAGATATAATAAATACCACTGCTGTAAGTGATGCAATAAAAAGTATACTTTCAAATTTAAAAATAAAGAGCAAATCTGTAGCAACTTCTGTATCAGGGCACTCTGTTATTATGAAAAAAATAAACATGCCCATTACTACGGATGAAGCTCTCGCGGAATCAATACAATGGGAAGCTGAACAATATATTACGTTTAATATCAATGAAGTAAATCTTGATTATCAGGTACTTGAAAGATCAACCGCAGAAGGACAGATGAGTGTATTTCTTGTAGCGGCAAAAAAAGAGCTTATAAATAATTATGTTACCGCTATCAGTGAGGCTGGGCTAAATATAGATGTAATAGATATTGATGTTTTTTCGTTGCAGAATATGTTTGATGCCAACTATTCGGAATATGCCGATGAAACTGTAGCTATTGTGAATGTGGGTTCAAGTATAACCAATTTCAATGTCGTTAATAAAGGCATCCCCGTTTTTGCAAGAGATTTAACCCAGGCAGGTGGCAACCAGATCACAGAAGAAATACAAAAAGGCTTAAATATTTCAAGAGAAGAAGCGGAAAAAAGAAAAACCGACAGCAGTGGACAAATGACCCCAGATGTGATTGAAATTATAAAAAATGCTTCTGATGCGATTGCCGCAGATATTCAAAGGTCGATAGATTTTTATCTGTCAACAGGGGGGGGGAAAAATAAATAGAATTATGATTGGTGGTGGAACTGCTAAAATAGCCGATTTTACCGATCTTATAGCAAAAAGGACAGGTATACCTGTTGAGATTATAAATCCTTTTAAAAATATTGCTGTTAATACCAAGGTATTTGATATTAACTACATAAAAGAAATATCGCCGATTGTTTCAATAGCAGTCGGACTTTCTATAAGAAGGTCTGGAGACTGATTATGATGAAAATTAACTTAATAAAACAGGCAAGTAAGGGAATATCAAAAAAAGAGATAGCGATTTATCAGCAGCTTATAATTGGAGTTGCTGCGGTTGTTGTTCTGATAGGAATTCTTGTGTTTTTAGAGTATTCTATAGAGAATGCGATATCAACTACAACAACCAAGATAACTTCACTTAATGAAGAAATGCTTCGTCTTAACAAAACTGTAAATCAGATCAATGATTTCAAAAAGAAGAAAGAACAAATAAAAGCAAAACTTGACATTATTAAAACCCTTGAAAAAAATAGAATAGCGCAGGTCGTTTTAATGGATGAATTATCAAAATCAATTCCAATCGATCAAACAAGCATTATCTCTAAAAGATTATGGTTAACCTCTTTAAGCGAACAGGGTAATCTTGTATTGATGGAGGGTATAGCACTCGATAATGATACCATAGCAAAATTTATGAAGGATCTGTCTCGTAATGGTTATTTTAGAGAGATTAAACTTCAGCAAACCTCGCAATTTACATCAAACGATCTTTTGCTTTATAAATTTGGAATTACGTGCAAATATGTATTCAGCGAGAAGCATTAATGAAGAGGGGATATTATGGATATTAATCTTAATACTTTGTCAAAATTGACCTTACAACAAAAAATATTATTGATAGGTGTCATAATGATACTTGTTGTTCTTTTAGACCTTTATTTGTGGCCCGGTTATTTTGCTGAAAGAAATAAATTGGCAGTGCTAAAGGCTCAAGAGCAGAATATTCAGGCAAAAGTGCTCGAAACACAGGCTATAACAGCACATCTTAATGAATTCCAGGATGAGCTTGATAAATTAAATGAACAACTAAAAGAGGCTTTAACGAAACTACCCAATACGGAAGAAATTGATAAATATCTTCTCACTATTAATACGCTTGCTAAAACAACCGATATAAATGTATTGCAAATACAGCCCCAGGCAGAACAGAATAAAGGATTTTATGCAGAAATCCCTGTTAGTATAAATGTTACAGGGCGGTATCAGGATATTGCTACTTTTCTTGATAAGCTAACGCATCTTCAAAGGATAGTGAATGTCTCGGCTCTGAATTTAAAAATTAAAGGACAATCTTCTATAGGTAAGACTATTTTAAACGCATCGTTTATAACAACGGTTTTCAGATTTGTGGAGCAGAAAACCAACACAACAGGTAAAAAATGAAAAAGGGTAATGTATGAAAAAAATAAGCAGATTTAGGTTTCTCAATTTAATATTGTTGGTCTTGTTGATATCGGGCTGTAAAAGCAAAACAGTTTCAAAACCGGTTAATATTCAAAAACCGTTATCGGTTTCAACAACTCAGATTCAACCTAAGACTACTGCTGTTACAGCAACACAGGGTACAACACAACAAAATGAATTTACTTATACTTATAATCCGGCAGGCAAACCCGATCCATTTGAACCATTTGATATATCAAAAATAAAACCATCGGCACAGCTTACCCCATTACAACAATTTTCATTGGATCAACTAATATTAAAAGGTATAATCTGGGGTGTATCGGATGCAAAGGCGATAATTCAAGATCCAACGGGTAAGACTTATATAGTCGGCAAGGGAGCAAAAATCGGTAAAAATAATGGTGAAATAGTCAGAATACTCGATGATAGGGTGATTATTCTTGAAAACTATACAGATGTTTTTACAGGTAAAATAAAAACAAACGAAGTTACAATGCAGTTAAAGAAAACATCCCAATAAAGGGGGCATAAAATGAATACAGGAGTAAAAACAAGAATCTTATTAGCATCTTTTTTGCTGATAATAATAACTATTATAGGCTCGTGTGGTGGGGCAAAACCTGTACCAGGTGGAGATAAAAATATCATAGGCAATATAGATATATCTGATCAAAGTAATGCAACAATAATAACTATAGAAGGCAGCCTTCCTCCTGTTTATACAATATTTAAGATGACTAATCCGTTAAGGATAGCGGTTGACTTAACCAATGTAGATATTTCAGAGGTATCAAAGAAATTGGCGATAGACAATGGCGTAATAAATAAGATCACCGTAAACAAAGGTAAAGGCTCCAATAGTGGCAGAATCGAGATAGGGCTGGATAAGCTTGTAGATTATAACAGCTCTGTGCAGGGTAGTAATCTTATTATAAATGTCTCTAAAAAATCTACTTCATCAACAAATAATATGTTACCGGAACTTGGAGAACCTTCTGCAACAGGAATGGAGATGTCGCCGCAAACCCAGAGTACCCCGGGAACCCAGGAAGGTTTACAACCCATTCAGGGATTAGCAGAAACTGCTCCGTCTATTCAGCCGTTGAGTGGGCAGTCACAGTCATTAATTCCTTCCCCGGAGGAAGCGGGTACAATGTCTACTGCACCAGCTATTGAAGAGCAGCCGGTTGCTGTAGAATCTGTTACACAGACTGCACAGCCTCCAGCAGCGCAGCCGTTGGGAGAACAGCCTTTGCCAGAACAGCCGTCACTTATGCCTGAATCTCCTCAAACCACTGTAACACCTGCTGTACCTGTTGTTGAGGAGCCTCCTTCGCAGCAAGCATTACAGCAGCCTGTGGCGAGTAAGATAATTGATGTAAAGTATGGATCATCAGATGGGAAAACAGTTGTTAAACTTATAGGTAATGGTGTAATAGGTAATTATAACGCATTTCGTCTTAGTAACCCTCCAAGATTGGTTATTGATGTTCTGAATGTGGGTAGTCTATATCCTCAAAAAGAGGTGTCGGTAGGGACGAACGATGTTGAAAGAGTGAGGATTGGACAGTATCCCGATAAGGTCAGATATGTTTTTGATACACAAAGATCGCAATTTCCATCTTATGCAATAAATAAAAAAGGTAACGAGTTGGTTGTGTCTGTTGGTTCCGGGGTACAGGCAGAAGGTAAAGTTATTATCTCTCAACCCGAAAACCAGATTCCCGGGGCTCCGCCTCCTCAACAGATTTCTTCAGTTTCAAAATCTCCTGTCATGTTTTCACCGGCAGAACTTGGAATGAAAAAATATTATACAGGCAGAAAAATTTCTTTAGATTTTAAAGATGCGGATATCCAGGATATTTTAAGAATAATAGCAGAAGTTGCCAATAAAAACATTATTACAAGTGAAAATGTCCAGGGTAAAATTACAATTAGAATGATCAATGTACCGTGGGATCAAGCACTTGATATTATACTACAAACAAATAAGCTCGGTATGGTTCAGGTTGGGAATATTATTCGGATAGCCCCATTATCAGAACTAAGGAAGGAAGAAGAGGCTCAACTCGAATCTAAACAAAAACAGGAAAAACTTGAAGCGCTCGTTACAAGAATTATTCCCGTTAATTATGCAAAAGCTTCAGACTTGGCTGCACAGGTAAAAACCCTTCTAACTTCGAGAGGCAGTGTAAATATTGACACAAGGACCAATTCAATTATTGTTAAGGATGTCCCGAAGGTTGTGAGCGAATCTGAGCAGCTTGTTAAAGCTCTTGATCTTCAGACACCGGAGGTTCTTATTGAAGCGAGAATTGTTGAGGCTAATACGAATTTTTCAAGACAACTTGGAGTGCAATGGGGCGGTACTTACAACGCAAGTCCTGCTTATGGTAATGCAACAGGGCTTTCTTTCCCAAACACTATTGGTATTAGCGGACCAATCAATAAAGCGTCCTCAACCGGTGTGCCTAATCCTTTAACAGGCGGTGTAGGCTCGAGCGGTAGTAATTTTCTTGTAAATCTTCCTGCAGCAGTAGGTGTTGGTAGTGGCGGTGGTATAGGTATGACGTTTGGTAACCTCACGAATAGTTTCTTACTGGATCTACAATTAAGCGCTATGGAACAAACCGGTGAAGGTAAGATCATATCAAGCCCTAAGGTAACAACACTCGATAATACTCAGGCAAAGATTCAGCAAGGTTTATCAATACCATATCAGACAGTTTCTCAGATGGGTACGCAGACCCAATTTATAGATGCAGTGTTAAGTCTTGAAGTCACCCCACATATAACTGCCAATGGCAGCATTATAATGAAGATTCAGGTGGAGAATGATGCACCTAATACATCAATACTCAGCGCCGGCGGTGTCCCGAGTATATCAAAGAAAGAAGCTAATACGCAAGTTTTGGTAAAGAATGGAGAAACTACTGTGATTGGAGGGATCTATCAAATGTCGCGTTCAAAAACGGTATCGGGTGTCCCGTGGTTCTACAAAATCCCTATTATAGGTTGGTTATTTAAGAATACTTCATCAACAAATCAAACTACCGAACTGATAGTGTTTATTACACCGAGAATAGTTAATCAATAATGATTCGGTATTTTACTGGCGGGGAATCCCATGGTAAAGGGCTGATTGCCATAATTGATGGATTCCCTGCGGGTCTTTTTGTTGATGTTAATGAAATCAACTCACAACTATCCAAAAGACAAAGCGGTTATGGTAGAGGGAAAAGGATGTTAATCGAGGGAGATCGGATTATTCTTTTATCCGGCGTAAGAGGCGGGTATACGTTGGGATCACCCATATCACTGTACATAGAGAATAAGGACTTTATCAACTGGCAGGATATTATGGATCCAGATATAGCCTCAGAAAAAAAACTTGTTTCCCTTCCGAGACCAGGACATGCCGATCTATCCGGCGGGATCAAATATAACCATCACGATTTAAGGAATGTTCTTGAAAGGGCAAGTGCGAGGGAAACCGCTATCAGAACTTCGGTAGGAAGCCTTTCTAAATTATTATTAAAAGAACTTAATATAGAACTTTATAGCTTTGTTGTATCTATTGGTGACATAAATATAGATCAAGATATTCTTCCTCAAAAATCACTCGGCAGCAAATACCTTAAAAAGCTAAACAGGCTTATAGCAGCGGATCAACATATGTTATGGATGCCTGATACTAAGGCAAGTCTCAATGCTGTAAAAAAAATTGAAGGTGCGAAGAAGAACGGTGACACTCTTGGAGGTGTATTTGAAATCAGGGCAACAAATGTACCTCCCGGTATAGGCTCTTATGTGCAATGGGATAGAAAACTCGATGCAAGAATAGCGATGGCACTTATGAGTGTGCAGGCAATAAAAGCAGTAGAGGTGGGGGATGGTTTCAAAAATGCGTTTAAATATGGCTCGGATGTGCATGACGAGATTTTTTATAAAGGTAACTATGGATTTTTCAGAAAAACGGATCGGGCTGGCGGCATAGAGGGCGGAGTGACAAATGGTGAAGAGCTAATAGTGAGGGCTTACATGAAGCCTATATCTACACTCTATAAACCGCTTAAAAGTGTGGATGTTGTAACGAAGGAACCGGGCAATGCTGCTGTGGAAAGATCGGATATTTGCGCTGTGCCTGCTGCGTCTGTTGTAGGCGAGGCAGTGATTGCAATAGAATTGGCAAATGCGATAATGGAAAAATTTGGTGGAGATTCAATAATTGAACTAAAGAGAAACTATAAATCGTATCTATCTTATATGGAAAAATATTAATTATGTATGGAACACATTATATTGGTCGGAATGATGGGATCGGGCAAAACAACAATAGGAAATCTTGTAGCAAAAAAGAGCGGAAGGAATTTTATGGATACGGATACGATCATAGAACAAGAGGATGCTATGTCCATATCTGATATAATGGTTTTGCGGGGAGAGTCTTACTTCAGGGCATTAGAGAGGAGAATTATTTTATCTATTGGGGTAACGAAGCCGTTTGTCATATCAACCGGCGGCGGAGCTGTAATGGATTACGATATATTTAATTTTTTAAAGAAATTGGGTAAAGTCGTTTATCTTAAAGCAAGTCCGGAAACTCTTTACAGGCGTGTTGCCAACACCGAGAATAGACCGCTTCTCAGAAATGGGGATAGACTTTTGACTATACGGAAACTTTTACAAGAAAGAGAAGGGCGATATCTTGAATCGGACATTGTTATTGAAACGGATAACCGTTCTCATGATGAGATTGCGGATGAAATCATTAAAAAGGTTTTATGAATACCGATGTAATAAATGTAAAAATCAGCATGAACGATTGCGGCTATAAAATACTTATAACGGATGAATTAACGATTCATTCATTGATCGATTACATTAAGGAAATGGATTTCAGGAATTTAATCGTGCTGATTAATCTTGTGGTAAAACGCCTTTATATATCTACAATTGAATCTGCGTTAGATATCTTAAAACAAAAAAAGGATATAATACGTATTGAGTAAAATTATAGATTATGATAAAAAGGATATCGGAGGAATGATAAATCTGGTTTTACTTGAGAAGATAGATAAACTACGGGTTATGAAACTCGGGAAAAATGAATTTAAAAAAATATTAACGGAGGTTAGACTATGAAGTTTAGATTATTTTTTGAAACGATGCTAATTGGTTCAATAATTGCTATTATGGGTTGCGGTGCTAATCAAGCTCCGAATACTGCTGTGTTAAGCATTAATCCATCCAGTATTAGTGTACCATATCAACCCAATGAAAACCCGTCTCAGGATTACTGTATTATAACCACTGTATCAGGTCCATCGCAGGTACAGCAGCCTGGTGTTACACAGAGTAATACTAATTTATTGCCTATGAATGGTATACAGGTAAAATATGATTCTCCATACGCGTTAGGTGAAATGAACGGAGGGGTAGGATATCTGGGATTCCTTGATAAGGGTAATCCATCTCCGGCACCTTATTATAATACAACAAACAGTCAAGGTACAAGTCTTATATGTGTAATGCTTTGTATAACTAATCAATGCTCTACATCACCTATTGCATTTACAGGGACTGCCGAACCTCTTACATACACTACATATATTGAAGTGTCTTCCGGCAGTGCAACACCGGTACAGGTCAACATATCGGTAAATTAAATGCCAAACCATTTTTAGATGCATGATTATGAAAAGAATAAGAGAAAGGTCGGGAATAAAGGTGAAGATGCCGCGGTTGGTTTTTTGAAAGAGAATAAATATAAGATACTTGACAGAAACTATAGATCAAAATTCGGTGAAATCGATATAATAGCAGGTGATCAGAAGTATACGGTTTTTGTAGAGGTAAGAAGTAAAAATACAGAGTTTTATGGGAATGCTGAAGAATCTATTGTAAAAAAGAAGAAAAAGCGAATTACACTTACAGCAATGACTTACATTCAAAAGAATCACTTAGAGAATAGCCCTGTAAGGTTTGATGTGGTGGTAATAAATCCAGACAATTCCATAGAAATTATAAAAAATGCGTTTGATGCAGAATTCGGCTAAACTATTCATAGTCTCAACCCCGATAGGGAATCTTGAGGATATCACTATCAGAGCAATAAACATTCTTCGCAGTGTTGATATGATAGCATGTGAGGATACAAGGACATCGTCGATCCTTTTAAACAGGTATAATATTAAGTCGAGGCTTAAGAGCTTTCATAAATACTCAACAAAAGAACAGGCTTTGCATATCCTTAACGACATAAAGCAGGGTAAAAGTTTAGCATATATTACGGATGCGGGTACACCGGGTATCTCAGACCCGGGTGCCTATCTTGTGAAGCTTGCTTTTGAGAACGATATACAGGTTGTCCCGGTCCCAGGGACATCTGCAATTACCTGTGCAGCTTCGGTAAGCGGTATGACTGAGCATGGATTTATATTTCTTGGTTTTTTACCCGGACCTTCTTTAAAAAAGAAAAAGATTATTAATAAATTTATTAATCTTGGTTTACCGGTGGTGTTTTATGAATCTCCGCATAGATTGCTCAATACTGTAAGGGTAATAAATGATTTGAAAGCAGACTGCAAAATGTTTATATTTAAAGAATTGACAAAAATGCATGAACAGATTTTGTCGGGGACGCCGGAAGATATTATAAGCAAATATGGGAGTATGGATATAATCAAAGGAGAGTATACGATTATTGTAGAATGCGAGGGTTTAGGCAGCAAAAAAGACTTTTTAGAATATGATAAAAAGGGATTGCTTGAGATAGCCTCTTCATTAACAGGGCTCGATAAAAGAGAGATTTATAAAAGGTTGTTTAATAAATAATTATAATAGAAGGGTAAAACATGAATGATTTTGAGAGATTGACTACACTTGCGAAACACCGCAAACAGAATTTTGGCAGATCTGTAACGACCGAGATTTACAGGCCCGACAAGGACATACTTGCAGTTTCAAAGATGCATGACGATTACCATGACATTCATATAATAATACTCGTTGATGGTGAAAAGTTTACAATAAAAGATATAGCCGCG
Source organism: Deltaproteobacteria bacterium (assembly GCA_023382265.1). Classification (NCBI taxonomy): domain Bacteria; kingdom Pseudomonadati; phylum Myxococcota; class Myxococcia; species Deltaproteobacteria bacterium. Next base: position 70,375 of record JAMCPX010000017.1, read on the forward strand.
AGGATGGAGCGTATTCCATATCCAGTATGTGAGCTGTCTAATAATGGTGTAAAAAGACTCATAGGTTTAAACATATTTAAACGCGGTATTCTGAAAGATGTAAAAGAAAAATACCCGAGGGCGGAAGGATGCACACACATCTTTGAGATGCTTGAGTCGAGCTTCAGGGCGTTATTCGGTGCAATTTCTTCGTTTATAGGCGAACAGATCATTGGTGATGTACATCTGGAGCTTGAGGAATCGAGGCAGGTTGGTATTGCGAATCCTACTTTAAGAAATACGTGTATGGCATTTAGCGAAAAGGATGAAAAACCGGAATTGCTTGAGTTGACTATAAAGAAAATAAATTTTAAACAATAGGTAAACAGCGAGGGTGGCGGAACTGGTAGACGCGCTAGACTTAGGATCTAGTGGGATAACCGTAGGGGTTCAACTCCCCTCCCTCGCAATAAAATTAATGCAAAGGATTTGTTGATGAAGATTGTAAATGTAGAAACGGTTAGTGATGTAAGAAAGAGAATATCTGTGGTTATCCCAAAGGATATGACCGCGGATATGATAAAAAAAGAATTTGATAAATTTAGTAAAAAAGCCAGCATACCGGGATTTAGAAAAGGTAAAATACCAAAAGAAATAATTGAGGAAAGGTTTAAAAAAGATATTGAATATGAGACGGGTATTGAACTTATAGAGCATACCATTAATGATGCACTTAGGGAATCGAATATAAAGGCGGTAGGTTCTCCTGAAGTCGAAAAAATGAATTTTGAACCTGATGGAGATTTCTCATACATCGTAGTGATAGAAAACATACCTGAAATCACAAATATAGATTTCAAAGCTATAGAGCTTAAAAAACTTTCAGAGCCTGAAGTTACCGATGAACAGATGAATGCTGCATTGTCAGACCTTCATAAAAAATACGGTGTACTCACTCCGATTGAAGAGGTGAGACCATTACGTGATAAAGATTTTGCATCCGTAAAACTCATAGTATCGGATGAAAAAGGCAGGGTAAAAAAAGTTTACGATGACTTGCAGTGGGCACTCGATGAACGTCTTGATAAAACCATATATGAGCAAATGCCTGGTATGCTTGTTGGCGAAAAAAGAAAGGTTATCAACAAGGCGAAAAAAGAGATTTACAGTATAGAACTAAAAACAATTAAATATATCAAGTATCCACCAATAGATGATGAGTTTGCGAAAGCTGTTGGTAAATACAACTCTCTTGAAGAACTCAGGGAAGATATAAGAAAAAGGATTGAATACGACATCAAGACATTTAACAAGGTCATCTACCGTAATTTGATAGGAGAGGCTTTATTAAAGAAATATCCTGTAAATTTACCGCAATCTATTGTTAATGAGAAATTGAAAGAGATTGCTTCAAAGGATTCGGAACTCCAGAAATCATATCAAACAGGTGATGTAAAAGCAATAGAAGAGAGGTTTAAGGATCTTGAGAAGTTCGTAAGAAATGCTTTCGCAATAAATGTATTGTTTGAGGCAATTGAATCTCAGGAAAATATAGTCGTCAGTGAAGAGGAATTAAAAACAGCCATTGAAAACGTGGCAACACAAAACAATGATACCGCAGAAAACATTACCGAAAAATTAAAGAAAGATAATTCAATGGATTCTTTACGGCATCAGATAATAGATGACAAAATTCTTGAGTTGGTACTGCAACATGCTCAATTTAAGGCATAAAACTAAGTAAAAGCTAATCAAAATGCAGCTATTATAACGTCCACCGTACTGCACCGGATTTTATATGAAGGCGACATTTTTATCCCTTAGTTTTGTTATTCTCCAGGAATACCGGAACTAATTGTTTCATTTGCCTTACGGCTTTTTTGTCTGTCCTCATGATACAGTCTTCCCTATTGTATTTTATTTTTTAAACTGTTATAATATCATATAACTTCAATGCTGGAAGAATAATGTCATTTTATGAAATAATAAAAAAGGGGAGAGAATATGAAGACATTTAAAAACAAAAGAAAAACTATTTTATTTCTTACTGTCTCAAGCCTATTGATCGGATCGTTAGTTTTATCAGGGTGCGGAAGTAGTTCAAAAAGCTCGACATCTTCAAAACCAAATCCGCCGCAGAATCTTACTGCCAGCCCTTCTAATCAGCAGGTCTCACTAACATGGAATGCTTCATCCGGTGCAGCGAGTTACAGGGTATACGAGTCAACGACCTCAGGCGGCCCATACTCGGCGGTAGGGACAACCACAACAACGGGTTATACCGTAACCGGCTTAACGAACGGTATACCTTATTACTTTGTTGTAACAGCCGTTAATAGTGCTGGTGAGAGCGGAGATTCAAATCAGGCAAGTGCTACACCAACTTCAGCCCCAACACCACCGGCACCGCCAAACGGCTTAACTGCCAGCCCTTCTAATCAGCAGGTCTCACTAACATGGAATGCTTCATCCGGTGCAGCGAGTTACAGGGTATATGAGTCAACGACCTCAGGCGGCCCATACTCGGCGGTAGGGACAACCACAACAACGGGTTATACCGTAACCGGCTTAACGAACGGTATACCTTATTATTTTGTTGTAACAGCAGTAAACAGCATAGGTGAGAGCGCGTATTCTACTGAGGCAACTGCAACGCCATTTACCGGCATACCGCCTTCGCCTCCTTCAGGTGTTACGGCTAATGCAGGCAATGGACAGATAACGATTAGCTGGAATAGTGTTTCAGTCGCGACATCTTACAATATTTATTGGTCGACATCCTCGGGTGTAACCCCGGCAAACGGCACAAGGATCCCTAATGCAGTAAGTCCGTTTACTCAGACAGGGCTTACTAATAATACTACCTACTACTATATAGTTACAGCAGTAAATAGCTACGGTGAAAGTATAGCATCAGGTCAGGTAAGTGCTACACCGTGGGACAGCAACGATATTTCAGGTACAGTTACGTATTCAGGGTTAAAAAAGGGCAGGATATATATAAATGTTGATGATACCGGTGGCGGGAGTACGATCTATGGAACCAGCATTTCTCAAACAGGGTCTTTTACTATTCGCGGTGTGCCAAGTGGCAGCTATGTACTTAGCGCATGGTTAGATAATATAGGAACGGGAACGTTACATGCCTCTAATCCTACCGGAACTTCTACATCATTTTCAGTAAATTTCTCCAATGTCTCGGGTGTTTCCGTTCCCATTTCTGATCCGGGAACCATTACATTATCAGCGCCAAGTTTGATAGTTTATCCTGGTTCAGGAACAGCATTAACTTTATGGAATGCCTTAACCAATAGCAACGGCATTGAAGCCGCTGATTCGTATAATGTGTACTGGAGTACATCAAACACACCGTGTAGTACGACAGGGGGCGGCGTTACATCTGTGGTCGCAAATAGTATGGGTGCTTTTCTCCAAACCGGGCTTGCTAACGGTAGTACATACTATTACTCTGTCCAGGGGGTTGCAGGAGGTACTGGAGGTCCATGCTCTTCAACATTCCCCGTAACAGTTGCGGCTAATACCGGTGCTTATTCTGTTTCCGGGATTATCACATCCAATGTTACACTGACAGGTCCTTTATATGTAGCCATAGGGACCTTAGGCTCAAATGGTCCTCCTGTATTCTATGGGCTCGAAAGTATTAATTCCCCTTCAATGACACAGGCCTATAATATTGCAGGCATTACGAATGGAACCTATTATGTATATGTTATTGATGATATGAATAATGACGGTTCAATAGACATTGGAGATATTACAGAGGGCATATCCGGCAATGCCCAGCAGGTAACAGTAAACAATGCTGATGTGACACAGAACATTAATCTTACAGGTGCAAATGCGCTGGCTTCGGTCACAACACAGCATTATTCAGCAACAACATATAACGGCTATAACTTGGGCTCCAATATCCGTGGGGAAATGAAACTGCCGGTGGCAGTTACGCTGACAGCAGGACCGAATGTTGCAGTTCCGGTTGACATAGGCAATCCAGGAACTAATGGCAATAATGGAAGTTTCCTCGGGTCTTTTACTTTGTCAACAAACGTACCAAAGATAGGAGATACTTATTCATTTGCGGTAACATACACTGATACAACTACAGAAAATCTGAATGCCTCTGTTACAGGCGTATTGGACAGCTTTCCTACACCTACCTTTCCCACATCTTCAAATAATGGCGATGGCGTTACACAGCCGACATTTACATGGAATGCACCATTGTCGCCGCCAAGCCCGTACACTTATTATCTGTGGATAGGATCGATCGCTGGCGGTATGATCTGGTATGATACTCCATCAAACGGCTCGACTTCAGACCCGTATAACTCTAACAATAGTGCATCCCAGACCAGCTTGACCTCAGGAACCACTTATCTGTGGTTGATCGGAGTTAGAGACAGTTATGGCAACTCTGCTCAATATCAAACACAGTGGACACCATAAAGGACATAGGAAGGTTAACGTGATTAACAGGCAGCGGCAAAGCCGCTGCCTGTTTTTATATACCGGCAAATCCGGTAAAAAAAGAAACAAGCTCACCCAGTTAACTCATCAGAACTTATAAGATATCTCAAACCCTGTATCGACTATATAACCTTTGCTCTCATATCCTGGATAACCTGGGTTCTGGATGCCCGCTGTTAGCGGGTCAGCATCAACGGCTATGCTTTTGTACGTTTTTCTGTCGCCGAGTATAATGCCCTGCAAATGGACAGTATAGGTGAGAAACCCGTCATCATACGGCTGGACATAGCTTGCACCTGTTGAAATGACATTTTGTACATTATCAACATAGTTGGTACTCCTCATTTGAGGAGGTACAGGTGTCGGCTCGTAATAATAACCTCCCATAATGTGCCACGAAGAATTAAGCCTATAATTAACCCCTATCCTCGGTATATATATGTCATCAAACGCCTGGCCTGGATAGGTAACACCTGTTTTTGGATCAGTGTATGATTCATCTTGCGGCTTTACCCCATGATTGTCTACGTAACCTGACCATCCTACCCATGTAAGCTCGCCGTCTAATTCAAGATCATCTATGGGCTTATACATAACAGCTATAGATGCGTGCGCTGGTGTATAAAACAGTATCTGATTTATTGTTTGTGTGAATTGATTTGATATAAGCCCAGGGATATTGAACGATTGCGGCATATGAACATAAGCCGCTCCCACTATAGGGAAATCGTCTGCACTCATATATGATGCACCAACCTTGAAACGATCGGATGGGTTAAATAGAATACCGAGGTTTGCTACATAGGTATACTTCTGCGTATTAGCTATATTCATATACCATATTGACTGATTAAGCGGATTGGGAAAGTACTCATAAGAGTATGTCATTGACTTGATAAATAAGGATACGCCGCCGCCTATTGAGAGGTAGGGCAATATCTTGAGTGCAATCGTAGGCAGGATAATCTGTTGCTCTGTTGTATTTTCAAGAAACTCAAAATAAAGCTTATTTGTAAAAAACGCCTCACTTGCATCCGGGTAATGTGCATTCTGCTGCATGACATCCCCTAAAGGGGTATAAACACTAATACCCACGTACAAAAATTTTAGTCCGAAATTATGGGTAATTCCGGCAGAAAGCCCTTCTATATTCGTATCGTCTGTATTTTGAAGACCGGAGCCGAACGGCTTTGTATATAGGTGATCAAAGGCGATCAGGAATTGTGCACCCATTGATTCTTTTGTTTGTGTAATACCCGCTGGATTATAGTATGTTGCAGTCCAATCATCGGCAGAAGCAGCACGCGCATTACCCATTGCAATACCTTTTGAATCGACACCGAAAAGATCAAATACATCAGCATAGGCTAATGAACACGAAATTAAGAATATGATCACTAAGGGTACTATCTTTTTTATCATTGTATTTTCTCCTTTTTATAGCTTATTTGAATTACGCGTTATTATTTATGCTGTATACATCGGGGTTTTGTTTTAGTCTTTTCTGATAAGGACTGTATCCTTTGAACACTATTAAGTAAACTGCTATTGCCTCAATTGCCCCACCGATAAAATCGACGAGATAGTGCTGTTTTACAAAAAATATGGATGCCGAAATAAGCAGGGCTATTACCCAGAAGACCAAGCCGATCTTTTTGTTGTACCTATATAATATGAGTGCCACAAACAATGAGTTTGCCACATGCATGCTCGGAAACACATTAAACCCTGGATCCGTGTGATACACCATCGTAAGAAGTTTATCGCTGATTGAATTGCCCACTATTTCCGGCCGTATCATTTTTGTCGGATAGATAACAAATATGGCAAAGGATATCATGCCTTCCAAGAAGTATCCCAGTGCTATCCTCCGAAAGATACTCATATTATCTATGATAAAGATCGGGGTAAAACAGAAAATATAATACAAGATATATATCTATGCAAAGCCAGGTACAAAAGGTATTAAGAGATCCAGTCCTGTTCTTAATACATGAAATTGTACTCCACTTTTCCATAAAAGCTCATTGTGCCAATCGAGGTAATAAAAGCTTATGCTTAATACTGCAGCAATAAATACTGGAAGTAGAAACTTTTCGTATTTCAAATAAAAATCAATTATGGTTGTACGGAGATCTATGTCTTTTTCTATCGTATTATGTTTTATGTAATTCATGTTTATCTCCTTTCTTTTTTAATTGCTGTACCTGTTGCCGGTGTTTAATATAACCCGCATAATGTCTATAAGCCTGTTTTTTCAATTCAAAATGTTTTCTCCTTAAATTTCATATCGTCTATATATTAAGTAATCAATTACTTACAATTGTCAAGTCTTTTTATCGTTTTAGTTGAAATGATACATTTATATAGTTTAATAATCCCTGTGCAGCAGGCTTGTCGGACATAAGCCAATCAGCCCTTGAAGAAGGCATGTTACAATTTATTATTTTTTCTATTAGCGGTCTTGCCTTGTCAAACATACCTTCCCTGATGTAAATCTTAGCCATTAATACCATTGCCACGGTAAAATGAGAATCAACGGCCAAAGCCCTTCTGAGATAATTAAGTGCCTGAGAATTACTGCCTCCGACTATCCAAGGCAATTCATAATACAATGCGCCATACGCCACCAGGACCCATGGATCATACGGATTAAGCTTATATGCTTTGCCCATGTAATTTTCAAACTCTGGCAGCATAAACAAAGCATTCAGCACACCTTTAAGTTGACCGGCTTTACCTAAATTTACTGCATACCAGAAATATCCTTTCTCACCATCGGATTTTATTTTTATAGCTTTTTCTGCGGATATTTTCCCTGCTTCATAATCATTCAAGGCATCTGTACTTGTAAGCGTTGGATAATCACCCATTGTAGCGTAAGCTCTTGATTTCATCCAGCATGCATCATATATGATGTTAGAATCTCTATTTTCTTTGATAATCTGATTGAACATATCTATAGATTTTTTAAGATTCGCAATGTTCTTATCATAATTATTAAACATATTTTCCGCATCATAAAGCGTTATGGCACATACATTGCCGGCAAATAAAACGGTAAAGATTATTAGCCCCGTGAATACAGCAATAGTTTTCGTTTGCTTGTTCAAATCTTTATTTCCTCTTTTTTTATCCAAAAATTGCAATAGGGGAGTTTGCGATAAATCTAATATCTACGCGTTGTATACTATCACTAATTATATCAACTCCCCTATTCTTCAAATGCACTTTTAGGGGGTTAACCGGCCATTAACTTTTGCTGACACGGGATGCATACCTTTAATCCATTATAGATACGTCCGTATTTTTCCACGACCATATCCCCGCATTGTTCACACACGAATGATGCGAATGATTCTTCACCCTTTTCAACTGCATATTCAAAAATCGGGCTTATAATCATAAGCTGCTCATCAGCCTTATCCATTACCATCTCTATTAACGGTTCTACGACTTTAGCCGGTACTTTTGATGCCGGAATGCCTTTCTCTCTATAATTCTTAAAGAACTCTGTCTGCTTGGTTGCTAACTGCACCTCTGCCTTTGGCACAGCACGAACGGCCCTTTTACTCGCAACATCAACAAGCGTAATGCCAAACTTGCCGTATCCGAGCTGCTTTATGTTATCCTTACCAAAGGTACAACCGGTTATCACCTGTATCCCGTCTGCGAAGCAGTGGGAGCAATGTGCCTCTCCGAGCTCAACAAGCGCCAGGAGCTGGCCGTCGGTTGCACGCTCTACTCCCAATGCGTTCATTGCCGCTGCACCTACCCTCAGTCCGAGCGGCATGGCAGGACATTTGTGTCCATGAAGCTTAAAACCTGTTTCAAGATATTCTCTCGGTTTAATCATAATCATATTCTCCTTTTTTTAATTTTAGTCTTTTTATAATAAGCGGTTAACTCTGTATCGTTGAAAATTCTTTCTACTTTGCAATGTTATGATCCGTTGGCGGATAAAGATCGCCGGATTATGAACGTTCTCTTTTAGCGAGTATCAGTAAAACAATCATTTTTGGCCGAAACAACATAGTGCCTCCTTTTCTGTTCAACAGTGAAACCGTATTGTTTTATTTAAGTGGTAAATGGATAATTGTCTCTTCTTTTGTACGTTCCGAACACGGGATACAAACGATCTTGTTGTCCTTGTGCCTCAGATACCGTTCAAACACATACTCGCCGCAGATGTCGCATTTTCCCTTATTGAACGAGCTTTTTACGGGTTTGTATTTGAAATCAGGCAGCACCTTCACATTGAACAGCTCGTTATTGGTCGCATCAAGTACAACTTTTATCACATCATCAAGTACCTTTTCCGGTATATCAGAAGGCTCGACTCCCTGCTTGCGATATTTGAAAAACTCATGCGTTGACAGCTTGTCACTGAATTCGTTTTTCAATGCGATTCTTAAAGCGCCCTTTCTGGGATACCAGAAAATAGCTGCAATCTTTCCATAATTGAGCCTTTCTATCATTCCTTTCCCAAAGGTAGCTCCTGTCGCGGACATGATTCCATCCTGCATACATCCTTGCGAGTGTCCTATACCCATCTCGGAAAATACGTGCATCTCATGGTTTTTGCTTCTTCCAACTCCGAGTTTCTCCAATGCTAAAGACCCCATCCTGTATCCAATGGGCATAAAAGGACATTTATGCCCGTGAAAATCAAATGCATAGTTTGGTAAATGAAACATCTTTACGTTCCTCCTTTATGACTAAGTTATCAATTACTTACAATATGTCAAGCTTTTATTTCGCTGTATGCTTTATCATTCTTATATCACGATATAGTGATATATTAAGAACAATCCTGGACATGTCAAGCATACTCTGACAGAAAGTTATTTTGACCCGGTAAAATTACATAATAATCTGTATGTGCGTCACTAGCAGGCAAAATTTGTTTATTCGTCCTGTCAAGTCATGTAAAAATCTAACCGAAATAGGTATCATCTTGTCATCCAGAAATCTAATCATGGGGTTGGGTAATAAGCTCTCCTTTCTTGTTCTTGATATATACTTTCATACCAAAGATTTCA